>CAJOJB010000052.1 GCA_905234635.1 uncultured Eggerthellaceae bacterium
CGCTTTCTTTTGAATAAAAAGGGAATAATCAGGGTTTTAGGGTATGATAGTCCCTGCGTTTTTTCAGTCCCCTATGAAGGAGATTAAATATGGGTAAGTTCGTAATTAAGGCAGCCAAGAAGGGCGTTAAGTTTGACCTTAAAGCGGCGAATGGTGAAGTTATTGTTTCTTCGCAGGTGTATGCATCGCTTGCGAGTGCAAAGAATGGCATCAACAGCATTAAGAAGAATGCTCCCATTGCAGCTATCGAAGACCAAACGGTTTCTGGTTTTGCTCACGAACACAATCCCAAGTTCGAAGTGTATGCCGACAAAAAGGGCGAATTCCGTTTCCGCCTGAAAGCGGCCAATGGGCAAATCATTGCCACGGGGGAAGGCTATAAAGCCAAGAAGAGTTGTTTGAATGGCATTGCTTCGGTTCGTAAGAATTCCGAAGGTCCCATTGAAAATACTTTGTAAGAACTTGCCCCGTTTTGACGGGGCATTTTTTTGCGGGTTGTCTCATTTTTACTCCGTCCCCAAATGAGACACCCATATAATAGGAAGAGTTGAAAGCAGAAGAGAAGGGTAGCGCGCAATGCCCAAACGCGAAGACATCAAGAAGGTCCTCATCATCGGTTCTGGCCCCATTATCATTGGCCAAGCATGCGAATTTGACTACAGTGGAACGCAGGCGTGTAAGGCCTTGCGAGCCCTCGGTTATGAAATTGTGCTGGCAAACAGCAACCCTGCCACCATTATGACCGACCCCGAAACGGCGGACGCAGTATATATCGAGCCCCTGAACGTGGAGCGCCTTACTCAAATCATTGAAGAGGAACGCCCCGACGCCCTGCTTCCCAACCTGGGCGGGCAAAGCGGCTTGAATCTTTCCAGTGCGCTGGCGGAAGCGGGCGTATTGGAAAAGTACGGCGTGGAAGTTATTGGTACGCCTATCGACGCCATCGAGCGTGGTGAAGACCGCGACATCTTTAAGCAAACCATGGAAGAACTGGGCATCGAAATGGCCCGCAGTCGCGTTTCGCATACCGTGGAAGAAGCGGTTGAAATTGCCGAGGAACTGGGTTATCCCTGCGTGCTGCGCCCCGCCTATACTATGGGCGGCACGGGCGGCGGCCTGGTTTATAACGTCGAAGAATTGCGCACGGTGGTGGCGCGCGGCCTGGCAGCCAGCCCTGTCACCGAAGTCCTTGTGGAAGAAAGTATCCTAGGTTGGGAAGAACTTGAATTCGAAGTGGTGCGCGACGCCAAGGGGCAAATGATTACCGTTTGCACCATCGAAAACATCGACCCCATGGGTGTTCATACGGGCGACAGTTTCTGCGCGGCCCCCATGCAGACCATCGCGCAAGACGTTATCGACCGCTTGGAAAAGAAGTCCCATGCCATCGTGGATGCGGTTAAGGTTATCGGCGGCACGAACGTGCAGTGGGCCCACGACCCCGAAACCGATCGTGACATTATTATTGAAATTAACCCGCGCACGAGCCGCAGTTCTGCCCTGGCTTCCAAGGCCACGGGTTTCCCCATTGCGCTTGTTTCCGCCATGCTGGCCAGCGGTCTTACGCTCGACGAAATTCCTTGCGGCAAACACGGTACGCTCGACAAGTATGTGGCCACGGGCGACTACGTGGTGGTGAAGTTTGCGCGCTGGGCCTTCGAAAAATTCAAGGGTGTGGAAGACAAGCTCGGCACGCAAATGCGCGCTGTGGGCGAAGTCATGTCCATTGGTAAAACTTACAAGGAAGCCTTCCAAAAGGCCATTCGTTCGCTCGAAAAAGGGCGCTATGGCCTGGGCTTTGCCAAGGACTTTAATGGTAAGAGCCTCGATGAATTAATGGAGCTGCTTGCAACGCCTACGAGTGAACGTCAGTTTATTATGTATGAAGCCTTGCGCGCCGGCGCTACGGTGGAAAGCCTTTACGAGCGCACCAAGATCAAGCGCGACTTCATCGAACAGATGAAAGAACTGGTGGAAGAAGAAGGGGCCATGCTTGCCTGGGCGGGCGAACATCCCACGCAAATGCTGCCTGACGATATGCTTGAAAGCGCCAAGAAGAATGGCTTTGCCGATAAGTATTTGTCCCAGCTGCTCGAAATTCCTGAAACCAAGATTCGTGCCCGCCGCGTGGAATTGGGCATCGTCGAAGGTTGGGAAGGCGTGCATGTTTCTAGCACCGAAGATTCCGCCTACTATTATTCCACGTACAATGCACCCGATGCTTCCCCTGTAAGCAGTGGCAAGAAGGTCATGATCTTGGGCGGCGGCCCCAACCGCATTGGTCAGGGTATTGAATTCGACTACTGCTGCGTGCATGCGGCCAAGAGCTTAAAGAAGCTTGGCTTTGAAACTATCATCGTAAACTGCAACCCTGAAACCGTGTCCACCGACTACGACACGTCGGACAAGCTCTATTTCGAACCCCTCACTGCCGAAGACGTGCTTTCCATTTACGAAAAAGAACAGCCCCTAGGCGTGATTGCCCAGTTTGGTGGTCAGACGCCCTTGAACTTGGCAAGTGAACTGGAAGAAGCAGGCGTAACCATTTTGGGCACGAGCCCTGAAATTATCGACCTGGCAGAAGACCGCGATCGCTTCCGTGAAATTATGGATCGCTTGAATATCCCCATGCCCGAAGCAGGCATGGCGGTTGACGTGGGCGAAGCGCTCGAAATTGCTCACCGGATAGGCTACCCTGTTATGGTGCGCCCCAGCTACGTGCTTGGCGGACGCGGCATGGAAGTGGTCTACGACGACGAAAACCTGCGTGCCTACATGGCGGCAGCCGTGGGCGTTACCCCCGATCGCCCCATTCTTATCGACCGTTTCTTGAATCATGCGCTTGAATGCGAAGCCGACGCCATCTGCGACGGTACTTTGGCTTACGTGCCCGCCGTTATGGAACACGTGGAACTGGCCGGCGTACATTCGGGCGACAGCGCGGCCATTCTGCCGTCCTTCACTATCACGGACGATCATCTGAAAACCATCAAGGAATACACGCGCCTTATTGCCGAAGCTATGCACGTGCGTGGCCTCATGAACATTCAATATGCCATCGAAGGCGATACGGTTTACGTGCTTGAAGCCAACCCGCGCGCCAGTCGTACGGTCCCGCTGGTTTCTAAGGTGTGCGGCATTAACATGGTTCAAATTGCCACCGACGTTATTGCTCTGCCGCTCACGGGGCGCACAAGCCCCGTGGCGGATTTGAAGGAAGTTAGCTATTCGCACTATGGCGTAAAGGAAGCGGTCTTCCCCTTCAATATGTTCCCCGAAGTGGATCCGGTGCTCGGGCCTGAAATGCGTTCGACCGGCGAAGTGCTAGGCTTGGCCGACACCTTTGGCGAAGCCTTCTTCAAGAGCCAGGAAGCCACGCAAATTCCGCTGCCTTTGTCTGGTACGGTCATTATTTCGGTGTCTGACATGGACAAACGCGATTTGGTTGAAATGGGTAAGCTGTTTGTAGAAGCTGGCTTTGAAATTGTGGCTACCAAGGGCACGCGTGACTATTTGGTAGAAGCAGGTGTCCCCGCTACGTTAACGCTTAAGAGTTCCGAAGGCCGCCCGAACCTTATTGACCTTATGATGAACGGGGAAGTGGACCTGGTGGTAAATACGCCATCGACTACGACTAAATCGGCAAACGACGGCAGTTTGTTGCGCCACACAGCCATCAAGGCAGCTATTCCGTATATGACTACGGTGGCAGCAGGCAAGGCGGCGGCGCTGGGGATTTTGGAAATGCAAAAACACGGCGGCCAAGCGTCTCCCATTCGCAGCCTCCAAGAAATACACGCGAGCATAAAGTAAGCACGCGTCCCAAAGTAACCACGCAAGCATAAAATAAGCACGCGTCCCAAAGCAATCGTGTACGCATAAGGCAAACATGCAAGTGTAAGAAAAATGCAGGGCCCTTCGGGGCCCGCTTGCTCACACTTTAGGTTTCACTCGGGGCATTTACTGTTCTCGCAGGTGAGAGTTTTGCCCTGTGATACAATATCTGGTCCGTTGGATAACGTAAAAGCTTAGTTTGTATGGTTCAATATGCTCTCTTATATTGCCTGATTGACGTGGCCATTTTGGCCTTTGCTTTGTCTATCTATTTTTATATTACGCAAGACTTTGGTAGCGAAGAAGAAACCTTCCGTTTTAAGCTGCTGGTTGGCACTTTTGTGGTATACCTGCTCTCCGACATTATGCTCGGTGCGGCTTATAGCGGAGAATTTCGTCTGGGCTTCTATGTCAATATGATTGTGGTGTATACCAATATCGTTTCACTGGGCCTGGTTTCCTTCCTCTGGTATCGATACGCTCTGCTCCGTCTTTCGCCGGCGCTCGATGTGAACAATGCTCAAGTCGTCGTGTCCTCGATACCCATCATTTATATGATTATTCTTACTTCCGGTTCCGTATTTAACGGCTGGGCCTTCGAATTGGAAGACGGTGGCGGGTTTAGGCAAGGCGACTGGTATGTTCCCATGTTTTTGGCAGGCGCCATTTACCTGGTTGTCGTTTCTGTCATGTCTGCTCTGCGATATATCCGTGCCAAAGGCAGCGTGGAGCGCGCGAATTACTTCTGGCTCAGTCTCTTCTTGGTTCCGCCTATTATTGCCGTGGCCATTGAAGTAATGGTGCCCAAGACACCTGTTATGGCCATTGGTGTGTATATGGCTATCCACCTGTCCTTCTTCTCGTATCAAAGCAGGCGTATTCACAACGACGCGCTCACGGGGCTTAATAACAGGCGCCGCATCGATTCCTATATCGAATCGCATTTTGGCAATACCGAAATGGACCTGTTTCTGTTCGACATTAATCGCTTCAAGCAGGTGAACGACCGCTATGGCCATTACGAAGGCGACCGCGCCTTGTGCGACGTGGCCGAAGCCCTTCGCAGTGTTTGCGCGAATAGGCAGGCAATTGCGGCGCGTTATGGCGGAGACGAATTTGCGGTTGTTATATCCTTTGAAGAAGAAGGCGAAAGAAAGGGATCGCCGCAGGCTTTTATCGACGAAGTGCGTGCGCATATTAAAGCACGGGCAAAGGCAAGGGATTTGCCTTATCTACTTACGGTGAGTGCTGGGTATACTCATATTCCTAAAGAAGACAAGAGTATTAAGTCTGCCTTTGAGGCGGCCGACCGGGCTCTGTATGCCGACAAGGCCGTTTGGCATAAACGAATTCAAAGTGTGTGATAGGTAGAGTAATGCAATCACAGTGGGATGTTGTCGTAGTAGGAGCTGGCGTTGCTGGCTGCTGTGTCGCGCGTGAACTGGCGCGCTGGGACGCCCAGGTGCTGGTCGTGGAAGCTGACAACGATATTTGTTGCGGAGCGACGCGCGCTAATTCGGGCATTATTCACGCTGGTTTCGACCCCAAACCCGGTTCTGCTAAGGCGCGTTACAACAAGCGTGGTTCGGAGCTGTACCCGCAATGGAGCGAAGAATTAGGCTTCCCCATAATCAATAACGGTTCTTTGGTGGTTGCCTATTCTGACGAAGAACTAGAAACCGTGCGAGCCCTGGTGGCGCGCGGGGCCGAAAACGGTATAGAAGGGGTACGGGAAGTATCGCGCGAAGAATTGCTCGACATGGAACCCAATGTGTCGCCCGAAGCCCTGGGTGCGCTCTATGCCCCTACCGGTGCCATTTGCGACCCCTACCATGTGGCCTTGCGAGCGGGTGAAAATGCTGCTCGCAATGGCGTTGAATTTGTTTTCAACTGTCCTGTTGCTACGGTAAAAAAACTTCCTGCGGGTAGTTATGAATTAGTGCTGGAAGATGGCACGACTTTGCAGGCGCGCGTGGTGGTTAACGCGGCGGGCATCTTTTCCGACGAACTGAACAACATGGTGTCTGAACGCAAATTGCATAACACGCCGCGGCGTGGCGACTACTGCCTCTACGACACCGACTATGGACCTTTGTTTACTCGCACTATGTTTCAAGCGCCTACGGTGGCGGGTAAGGGCGTGCTTGTGTCGCCCACGCTTCACGGCAATTTGCTCGTAGGTCCCAATGCCCGCGAACAGGATTCCAAGACGAGTTTGGCCACCGAAGCCGAAGGCTTAACCGAAATCCTTGAAGCGGCGAAAAAGACTTGGCCTGGCTTGGACAAGCGCGGCATTATCACGAATTTTGCAGGCCTGCGTTCTACGGGTAATGTGGGCGATTTTGTTATTGGCGAACCTGACGACGCACCGGGCTTTTTTAACATCGCCTGTTTCGAGTCACCCGGCTTGACCAGTGCCCCCGCGGTGGCAGAAGACCTGGCTGCCCAGATTGGTGCTTTGTTGGGCGCGCAGCCAAAGGCAAACTTTAACCCGCGCAACCAGGTAAAGCCGCTTTTCGCCCTCATGGACGACGCGACACGCGAAGCTGCCGTTGCGGAAAACCCGGCCGAAGGGCATTTGGTCTGCCGTTGCTGCAGTGTTTCCGAAGCAGACATTTTGGACGCCCTCCACGGGCCCCTGCCTTGTCTTTCGCTCGATGCCCTGAAGTGGCGTACGGGCGCTATGATGGGGCGCTGCCATGGCGGTTTTTGTTCGCCCGAACTGATGAAAATATACGTGCGTGAAATGGGCGTGGAACCCACGCAGGTAGACCGTCGTCGTGCGCATTCCCCCTTGGTTGTTCAAGCTCGCGAAGACTACCAGGACCTACTTGAAAAAACCCCGTCCGCCAATGCTGATCTTGAAACCCAAAGTACCTATGACGTGGTTGTTGTTGGCGGCGGCGCGGCTGGTATTGCGGCGGCCAACGCGGCAGCAACGGCGGGTGCGGAACGTGTTCTTTTGATTGACCGCGAAGCACGCCAGGGCGGCATTTTGAAGCAGTGCGTCCACAGTGGTTTTGGGCTTCATCGTTTTGAAGAAGAACTGACCGGGCCCGAATATGCACAACGTGAATTGGCCGCCCTCGACCCGCGGGTGGAAATTTTGCCCAACACAAGCGTGATGTCCATTGAAGTGGGCAGTGCCGAAAAAGCGGGCAGTGCCGAAAAAGCGGGCAGTGCCGAAAACGGTGTGTCCCATACGGTCATTGCTGTTAACGAACAGGGCCAACATTGCATTCAGGCGAAGGCCGTTGTGCTTTCCACGGGGTCGCGCGAACGTGGCGTGGGCACCCTGAATGCGGCAGGCACGCGTCCTGCGGGCGTATTTTCTGCTGGTAGTGCCCAAAACTTTATGAACCTGCAAGGCTGCTTGCCAGGTAAGCGCATTGTTATCCAGGGTACGGGCGATGTGGGTCTTATCATGGCGCGCCGCCTTAGCCTGCAAGGAGCTGAAGTGGTCTGCGTTTTGGGCACGAGCCCTTGGCCGGCGGGTCTGCGTCGCAATGTCGTGCAGTGCCTGGATGACTTTGGTATTCCACTTATGCTTTCAAAAACGGTTACGCGTTTGGAAGGTGAAGGCCGCCTGGAGGCCGTCTGGATTGCCGACGCTGAAGTGGGCACACGTGTGCCCATTCCGGGCACGCAAGAGCGCATCGAATGCGACACGCTCCTGCTTTCCATTGGTTTGCTGCCCGAAAATGAAGTGGCCAAGACGGCAGGTGTTGAACTGGCGCGGGCAACTGGTGGTGCCGTGGTGGACGACACGCTCGCAACCAGCGTACCAGGCATTTTTGCCTGCGGTAACGCCCTGCATATTCACGACGTAGTCGACTTTGCTTCCGCGGAAGGCGACCGTGCGGGCGCTTCGGCCGCTGCCTATGTTGGACGTGCCACAGAAGCTGCCCCGACAAACCAAACGGTAGCGAGCATTCCGGTAAACGCCGGCGATGGCATTTCCTATGTGGTACCGCAGCGTCTATCGCTTGCGAGCATAGACGAAGGCCGCGAAGTAACGTTCTTTTTCCGTGTGCGTACGCCGCTTGAAAGCCCGACCTTCTTCCTTGAGGGTATAACTGAAGCGGGCGATGCGGAGCTTATCAAACGCAAGAAGGCGCGCATTGCGGTGCCTGCCGAAATGGAACAGATTAAGATTGACGCTTCGACATGCGCGGGCTTTACTGAAGTACGCGTTCGGGTAGAAGGGGGGCAATAAGATGGCAGAGCAAACTTCATTTACCTGCGTGAGTTGCCCCATTGGCTGTGTCCTTGAAGTACAGCTCAATGACGCTCACGAAGTTGAAAACGTTACTGGCCATGGATGCAATCGTGGTTTGGATTATGCCAAGCAGGAAGCGGTCGATCCACGGCGCAATATTAGTGCGGTGGTAATGGTGGCTGGCGCCCTCGAACCTTTAAGCGTG
>CAJOJB010000053.1 GCA_905234635.1 uncultured Eggerthellaceae bacterium
TGGACCACACGTGCTGCAGGCCGTTGATGAGCTTATCGATATCGGAACTGTCGTTATAGAATGCCAAACTTGCACGACAGCAGCTTTCGATGCCCAAGTGCGCCAGCAGCGGCTGAGCACAATGATGCCCCGCGCGAATGGCCACATTGTCCATGTCCAGAATACTCGACACATCATGCGGATGAATGCCGCATACGTTAAAGCTGATAACGCCGTGGTGAAGCGCCGGGTCTGAGGGCCCGATAATGCGCACAAAGTCCAGTTCAGCCAGGCGATGCATGCAGGTATGGACCAGGGCCGATTCACGCATTTGAATGGCTTCGAAACCCACACCTTCCATGTAGCTGAGCGCCGCGTCGAGTGCGAAAATGCCCGCTGCATCCTGGGTGCCTGCTTCGAATTTTTCAGGCGTAGGTGCCCAGACCGCAGATTGTTCGGTCACGGAATCGATCATTTCGCCGCCGGTCAGGAAGGGCGGCATAGCTTCAAGCAATTCATGACGGCCCCACAGCACGCCAATGCCCAAGGGCCCGAAAGCCTTGTGCGCCGAAAACGCAAAGAAGTCCACGTCGAGCTCGCGCACGTTCACCTGCAAATGCGGTACTGACTGAGCGCCGTCGACCACCATGGTGGCACCGAATTCGTGGGCAATGCTTGCCAACAGTTTGATGTCGTTTTCGACACCCAGCACGTTGGACACGTGGGCGGCAGAGACAATCTTGGTTTGTGGACCAATCTTGGCACGCATTTCTTCTTCGGTCAGCACGCCGTCCTCGCCCACATACATGTAGACCAGCTTGGCACCCGCGCGTTCACACACCTGCTGCCACGGAATAAGATTGCTGTGGTGCTCCATGATGGTGATGCAGACTTCGTCGCCCGCAGCCAAGACCGACCCGCCATACGATGCGGCAACAATGTTGAGTGCCTCCGAAGCGTTGCGGCAGAAAATGATGTCACGCGCATCGGCGTCAGCTAGCCCCAGGAAACGCGCAATGTGGGCGCGGGATGCATTGATGGCCTCCGTCGCTTCCACGGAAAGTTTGTACAAGCCGCGCAGGGCGTTAGCATTCATAGTTTCATAGAAGTCGCGCTGGGCGTCGAGCACCACCGCAGGGCGCTGGGCCGTTGCCGCGCTGTCGAGGAAGGCTAGGCTGGGCTTGGTTGCCAACAGCGGGAAATCCTTCTTGTAGGGATTGTCCACCAGGGCCGACACCTGCACGCCCGCCGCGTCCCATTCGGCACGACCGCGTTCGGTAAGCATGTCGGCGCCATGCAGAATGCGCTGTTCAGTCATCTTATTCACCTTCCTGGAGCAATTCGTAGGCATCCCCCAACACAAGAGTGCCCAGGCGTTCGACCGCCGCGCGCACGCTGGCATCGAAAGCATGGCTTGCCGCGTAGTCGAAAGTGGCCACCGCGAACAAGTCCTCGACCTGTTCAGCAGTCAGGCCGCGGGTTTGCATGTAACCAAGTTGTTCGGGATTCACATGACCAATGGTTGCACCGTGAGCGCCTTGCACGTCATCTTCGTCGCACAGGATAACGGGAATGGTTTTGTTGCGCACGTCTTCATTGACCAGCAACACGGTTTCGTTTTCCTTGCCTACCGCGCCCTTCGCACCATGGATTAAATCGATGGTACCGCGCAGCACCTTGGCCGAAGAATCCATGAGCACACCGTTGGCCGTAAGCGTACAGGTAGACTGCACACCGCGCTGGCGAATGACGTAATTGAAGTCAATCTTGTTGGCGCCGTGGCCGAGGTAACGCGTGTCTACTGTAGTGTCGGCTTCACGGCCCGCCACATTGCTTGCGAAACCCGTGTAAGATTCCGCCGCACCGAGGACAGTTTGTTCCGCAATAAAACGGCCACCATCTGCCACGTAGGCACCGATGTTGTCCAGATGTTGCCAGTTTGCGTCAAGCGTTTGCACGCTCGTAAATTCCACGCGCGCCCCTTCGCTTACAAACACGCGCACACGGCTTCCAGCCACGCCTGCACCAGGGACTGGCGAGTCCACATGAAGCGCCACCTTAAGGCGCGAATGGGCCTGCGCCACAATGTCCACGGCTGCCACCGCAGCAGCACCGTCTTGGGCTTGTATGCGAATGACCAGGGTATTTTCTTCGTCATGGCCTTCTGGAACGACAACGGCCAAGCGGCGCTTGGCAGCGGCGTCCAGCCAAGCATCAGCCGCTTCGCCCATACCCGTTTCCCATTGCGGCAGTGCTTCAGGGGCAGCTGCCAAAGCTTCGTTGAAGGCTTCCTTCACCGGGGCCGTACCAGCGTCGAGCGCCACGTCCCCATTGATGGTGGTTTCCATAAACTGCAGCGCTGGCGGCACGGTAAAGGCCACCGCGCCCGCATCGTGCGCCGCCAGCTCTGGCAGCTGAATTTCCACTTCGTTGCCTTTGAACTTATGCCAGGTGATGGCGGGCATGCGATTTGCTTTAATAGATGTCATTATCCAATCGCCCCCTCCATCTCGAGCTTGATTAAGTTATTCATTTCCACGGCGTACTCAAGCGGCAGCTCCTTGGAAACGGGGTCGGCAAAACCGTTCACGATCATGGTCGATGCTTCGGCTTCCGAAATGCCGCGACTCATGAGGTAGAACATCACGTCGTCACCAATGCGACCAATGCTTGCTTCATGCCCCACGTTCACATGCTGGGCGCGCACATCCATGGCGGGAATGGTGTCGGAGCGGCTTTCGTCGTCGAGCATGAGGCTGGCGCAGGCTACCGCCACATTCGAATACTCCGCCTTTTCAGTTACCAGCACCGAAGAGCGGAAGGTTTGAATACCGCCGCCCTTGGAAATGCCCTTAGTGTCCACATGGGCGCTGGTGTAGGGTGCATTCAGCACCACCTTGCAGCCCGTGTCCAGGTTCTGACCCGCACCGCTGAAGGTGATGCCCGTGAATTCGCAGGTTGAATGGGTGCCATTCAAAATGGACATGGGGTACAGATAACCCACGTGGCTGCCAAAGCTGCCACTGACCCATTCAATGACGCCATCGTCTTCGACCACTGCGCGCTTGGTGTTTAAGTTGTACATATTCTTCGACCAGTTTTCGATGGTGGAATAACGCAGCTTGGCGCCCTTGCGCACAAACAGTTCCACCGCGCCCGCATGCAGGTTGGCCACGTTGTACTTCGGGGCACTGCAGCCTTCGATGAAGTGTAGGTCGGCGCCTTCTTCCACGATGATGAGCGTGTGTTCGAACTGGCCGGCACCCTTCGCGTTTAAGCGGAAGTAACTTTGCAGGGGGAAGTCCATCTTCACGCCCGCAGGCACGTAAACAAAACTACCGCCGCTCCACACCGCGCCATGCAGGGCGGCAAACTTATGGTCGTCGGGAGTAATGAGCTTCATGAAGTGTTCGCGAATGATGGCTTCCCACTTGGGGTTTTCCAGCGCTTCTTCGATGCCCGAATACACAACGCCCAGTTCAGACACGCTTTCTTGGATGTTGTGATACACCAATTCACTGTCGTACTGAGCACCCACGCCCGCCAAATAGGCGCGTTCTGCTTCCGGAATACCCAGGCGCTCGAAGGTGTCCTTGATGTCTTCAGGTACGCTTTCCCAGTCGCTTTTCTGTTCCGTCGGAGGCTTCACGTAGGTAACGATGTGGTCCATATCCAAGCCTTCAATGGAAGGACCCCAGTCGGGCACGGGCAACTGGTGATAAAGCTCGAGCGACTTCAAGCGGTGCTCGAGCATCCATTCAGGTTCGTTTTTACGCGCAGAAATTTCGCGCACGATTTCGGGAGTCAGGCCCGCATCGAGCCGTTCACTCCCCTCTTCAGATTTCGTAAAGTCATACAGGCTGCGGTCGATGTCCGCTACCTGCGACCGTTCCTTTGCACACATAGCTGACCTCTATTCCGCGTCGCCAGTTTCGCTGGTGGAATCTGCTTCGGCAGCTTTTTTGGCATCGGCTTCGCGCAGGGCAGCTTCGGCGTCGGCCAGCACGTCTTCCACATTGAAGCCACCAAAGGGGTCGTCTTCTGAGCGGAGCTCTTCGGTTTCTTCCACATGACCAAACTGTTCGAAGCCTTCGGCGTCAATCTTAGTAATGAGGCTTGCGTCGCCTTCTGCCACCAGCTTGCCCTTCACCATGACATGCGTACGGTCCACGGGCAGGTGCTCGAGGATGCGCGTGTTGTGCGTGATGATAAGGATGGTGCCGTCGCATTCTTCGCGGTATGCCGCCATGGCCTTGGACACCACGTTCAGTGCGTCAACGTCCAGACCTGAGTCCGTTTCGTCCAAGATGGCGAGCTTGGGCTGAAGCAACAGCAGCTGCAGCATTTCGACCTTTTTCTTTTCGCCGCCCGAAAAGCCCACGTTCAGTTCGCGGTTCAAATAGGCTTCGTCCATATCCAACTGCGCCATGATTTCTGCCACGCGCTTCTTGTACTTTTTGCCCTTCAGGTCCAGTTCTTCATGCTGAGCAACAATGGCGCGCAGGAAGCTATTTAGCGGCACGCCGGGTACCTCCACGGGTGCCTGGAACGAAATGAACAGACCCGCCTTGGAGCGCTTGTCCACGTCGTCTTCGGTAATGTCGGCACCGTCCAGCTTAATGCTGCCTCCCGTTACCGTAAAAGCGGGATTGCCCATGAGCACGTGGCCTAGGGTAGATTTACCTGCGCCATTGGGGCCCATGAGCACGTGGATTTCACCTTTGTTTACTTCAAGGTCGATACCATGCAGAATAGCCTTTTCGCCCGCACTCGCGGACAAGCCCTGCACGGCCAGCAATGCATCTGCCATGATTATTCCTCTCCTATGTAGTTGTGTGCGGTAAGGGTACGTCTAGAATCTCGTCTGCGCCGCACGTATCTTTCGTGCTAAATCCTAGCGCATTACTAGGAATTACGCAACACTACGCTAAAAAAGTTTCGGGGAATGAACAAATAATAACACAACTATAGTTCGATTGTTTCTAGGTCTTCGGGTACGTACACATTCCCTGTAAAAAACTGGCTGGCTTCCATGGTATAGAGTTCCTTGCGCGTATCCACGTTGCTGTCTTCCGTGTGATACAGAATAAGGTTGTCTACCCCGAGCCGCTCGGCAATCTGCGCGGTATCCTTGGCAGTCGAATGGCCTTTTTCGTAGGGCTTGAACACGTCGGCCTGGGAATACAAGCAGAAGGCTTCGTGCATGAACCACGTCGCGCCTTCGGCGATGGGTGCACATTCATCGTTGAAGGTTTCGTCGCCATTGCAAACCAGGCGCCTGCCCTCGCCCAAGTCAACCACAATGCCAAATTGCAAAATCTTCGAGGCGCGAATGTCAAAGAAACGTACGATATGACCAATTATTTCGTACTCGTCGCCGTCTTGTACAAGCACGAAGTTCAAACCATGGTCCACAAATTCATTTTCCTTTTCGGTGAAAATAACCTGCGTGAACAGGCGCAATGCTTCAATAACTACTTCGTTGCCATAGATGTTCAGTTCGCCCTTGGCCTTACCGTGCGAAAGCGCCGCAAGCCACAAGCGAATCATCCAGATAATACCCAAGATATGGTCGGTGTGTTTATGGGTAACAAAAATGTCATGGATTTCATGCCAAGGAATGCCCGCTTCTTCCAGGCGATTCAGCAGGAAGCCGCCGCCCCCACCGTCGACCAAAAAGTATTGATCGTCTTCTTCTAAAACAAAGCAGGTGTTGTAGTAGCCCGTGACTACTGCATGACCCGTACCGAGCATGGTAAGCTTCATAGTCCCTCCAGCAGGCAGCATGTTAGTAACACTACTGTACCACGCAGCAGCATCCAGTTGAACAGAATTGAAACATTGGGTGCTTTAATTAGCCAGGCATGCTGGGGTTGTACCTGCTGTCGTCGTATTTTGGGCACACACTCCAGCACCAATTGGCGCCGCCAGAAACAGCCGACAACTCTTCTTCAGAAAGCTTATAGCCTTCTTTCTTGGCAAGCGCCAACAGTTCTTCGGGAGGAAGATACAGGTGTAAAATAGAGGCACGTAAAAGCATTAATCCCGTATGGGGAAAAGGGAGGAAGTATGAAGAAACTAATCGCCTTTATTGGCATTTCATCCGTTCTGGTATTCGCGCTTTCGGGCTGCGGTAGCGCGCAATCCGCAGCGTCGTCCGCGACCGCAACGTCCGCCGAAGCTTCTGCCGCTGTTTCCGCTGAATCTTCCGCCGAACAAGCGGACATTGCTAACCCCTGGTCCGACGTTGCAAGCGCTGAAGAAGCTGCAGCAAGTGCGGGCTTGGGCGGCTTTGTTGTACCCCTGGGCAGCGAAATTAGCTTGGGCGCGCTTGACCTCGAGCACACCAGCTTCCGTGCTATGAAGAGCCTGGCAGAAGCAAATGTCGAATTCTTTTGTGCCTGCCTCATCAAGTCGAATTCTTTCCAGTGTTATCGGCTCCTCTGTTTCGGGACTAATAATTTCTGTCCGAGCAATGATTTCTCAGACGGCAGAAGAAATGTTCTCACTCTTTACTCATAATATCTTTAAAAACGAAGTACTAAACATTGACAGGCCAATGCATAACAGAAAGATATGCCATAGGCACAGTGTTGCTAACATACCAGTCTGTATGATATTGAAATTTATTATTCTGGTTGAGGCACCAGTATATCCAGCATGAGGCGTCGGACAACGCGCTGAAATACCAGATAAAGCCATTGACGGGAATACTATCCCCTATGCCCGTAGCGTTCAGAAGTGAAAAAACGAATACCGTCATTGAATTCATCGTGCAATGAATTGGATTTGAATGCCAGAGGCACCAGCAGAGCACGCATGTCTATGCAATACCCTTTTAATAATACTACAATAAAACCAAACGAAAGTCAAATCCGTCACCTGAGATCATCCCTTCGCCTCAGATTGCGAATGAATCACCAGATGCAGCTTCGACAAATCGAAGCTAGTTTCCATAAGACATAATAGTTCCGCCTGCAATCAAACATAGCAGCTTTTGAGGATATCTTCAAGTTTTATTATTGACTATTCTTCCGTTTTGTTTTACTATATAGCAAGGGTATTTATTGCAGTTCGTGGTTCAAACAGCCGCCGCAATCGGCCTCCACGCATTTCGCATGTATATTAGGGGTCATAAAATGAGCATAAAAAGTACGATCAAGCAAAAAATGGTCAACGTAGTGCGTGCCGCTGTCCGGGAAGAGATGCAGAGTTTCCCGACACCTGATCTCAGTGCCGACGACGCCAGGATCATTTCCAAATTGGACAAAAGCGTCGAGCGCTGGACATGGGAGCGGTACAAAGACATCAATCATCAGCTTGAGTATCGGACTTGGGGTCGACATAAAATCTTTGTTCGGTCTTTGAAACAATGGACTATTGAACGGTACAATCGCACAAAGAACCCGCTATCCTATGTTTTCAAGCTGCAAAACGAAATCTCCCATGTCCTGTATCAGTTGAATCGTGTCCCATATCGTGAAGGAGAGAAAATCCGCATCGTCTTTCTGTTTCAGATCCCATACCACTGGCCAGTGTGGGAGAACTTCTACCAGGCCTGCCTGAGTGACGATCGCATGGATGTCCGCCTTCTCCTGTTGGATAAAGCAAAAACAGAAGACGGGCAGGCGGAATATTCCGCCGAAGAATTCCTAAATGCCTGTAATTTGAATTATTCTCCCTTTGAGGATTTTGACCTGGCTTCCTTCAACCCGCACGTCATGGTCATACAATCGCCCAGCGATAATGCCTATCGACTCAAAGCGCACTGGTCATCCGCCTGGAAAGCCAAGGGATATCGACTGGTCTATATTCCGAACGGCATCGAAGCCTCTGACACAAAAAAAGCCCGCAGCAGAAACTTTGAGCAGCATGTGCCGGAGAA
>CAJOJB010000054.1 GCA_905234635.1 uncultured Eggerthellaceae bacterium
ACGGATACGATGGACACGTTCACGTGTTCGAGCTGGTATTACATGCGCTACACCGACCCGCGCAACGACACGGCACCCTTTGCGCCCGAAGCCGCCAACGCCTGGCTGCCCGTAGACCAATACATCGGCGGCATCGAGCATGCCATTTTGCACCTGCTCTACAGCCGTTTCTTCACCAAGGTTTGCCGCGACTTAGGGCTGTTGAACTTCGACGAGCCTTTCACCAACCTGCTGTGCCAGGGCATGGTGCTGGACGCCAACGGCGAAGTCATGTCCAAGTCCAAGGGCAACGTGGTTTCGCCCGAAGACATGATTGACCGCTTCGGCGCCGACGTGGTGCGTGCCGCCATGCTGTTTTTGGGCCCGCCCGAAAAGGAAAAGCTCTGGAACGAAGACGGCCTGTTTGCGCTCAACAAATTCCTGAACCGCACGTGGCGTGTGGTGCACGACCTGGTAGGCAAGGCGGGCGAAGAAACCCTGTTCGACCCCAATGCCGACGCCCTGAACGCGCACGAAAAGGCTATGGCCATGAAGCGCGAACGCCATCGTGTGGTGGGCAAGGTTACGGCCGACCTCGACCGTTACAACTTCAATACGGCGCTGGCCGCCATCATGGAACTGGTGAACGCAACGACCGACTTTTTGCACCTGCGCGAAGCCGAACACCGCATGAACTGCGAAACGGGCGGTCCGCTTACGCGCGACGTGGCTGAAACCATCGTGAAACTGCTGGCACCTATTGCCCCGCACTGGGCCGAAGAACTGTGGCAAAACGTGCTCGAAAACGAAGGTAGCGTGCACAAGCAGCCTTGGCCCGAATTCGACCCCGAACTGGCGAAGGCCGACGAAGTGGAACTGGCCGTGCAGATTAATGGCAAGGTGCGCAGCAAGATTATGGTTGCCGCTGAGGCTGCCGAAGACGACATTCGTGCTGCCGCGCTGGCTGCCGTGGAAGGTGAACTGGCGGGCAAGGACGTGGTGAAATCCATCGTTATCCCCAGTCGCCTGGTTAACATCGTGGTGAAGTAGCCTTTCGCAGGGACCGCAAAATGCGGAATAATACTTGGTGAGGAAGCCCCGCCAAGTCGGGCAGCGTTTTCAGTTTAAGGCCGGGTTAAGTTAGTGGGCTACCCGGCCTCACACTTTCCAACACCGTTCTCCTACTGCGATTCTATCATGTGTGCATGAAAATGTAGTATAATGCATGCAGATAACTTATGACAGGAGGTGAAAGGCCATGCCACCCCTACAAGTGCGCGATCTTCCGCAGGAAATTTACGAACAATTTAAGCAAATAGCGGAACTTGAACACCGCAGCCTTGCCCAGCAAACTATCGTGGCGCTGGAATACTATTTGGCAAGCCACGAAATCCGCGACGGTAAAGTGGTTGAAAAAGGCGCCGACCGTGCAAAGCAGCCGTTTGTACCGTTTGAAAAAGACGGCATTACCTATATGGTGGATCCAAACGAAACCCCCGAAGAACGCAAGGCCCGCGTAAACGCTCTCTTTGACCGAATTCGCTCCAGAAAGCCACTTACTGTGCTGCCTGGTTATGAAAGCATTGCCGATATGATTCGTGAAGAGCGCGAAGCCCGTACGGACAGAATTTTGAAAGCAGTAGAGGAGGAGCCGTGGCAGTAGTTTTGGATGCAAGCGCTGCTACGCAGATTGCAATAGGTTCCGAAGATGGTCTTGCCATGCAAGGTTTATTCGCGGAGGGCGAAGAAATATTAGCACCAGACTTTTTGCAGATTGAGTGCGCAAATACTTTCTGGAAATACGTGCGAGCTGGTGAACTAACCAAAGAAGAAGCGCTCAACTATTATCGCGATTCTGTTGGCTTGGTAACACGCTTCATTCGTCAAAACGACCTTATGGATGAAGTTCTTGCTTCGTCAGCACATCTTAATCATCCGGTGTACGACGTAATCTATCTTGTCCTTGCACGCCATATGGCGGCAACGCTCATGTCGTTTGACCGCAAGCTCATTGACTTGTGTATCAAAGAGGGAATCGACTGCGTAGAGCCCTGCTGTGCTAATCTAGGCTCGTGATAAAAGCGCTCTTAAAAATAGTGAAAGGCATTCTGGGCATTCTTACGGCACCCATTCGGTGGCTGGTGAAGGCTCCGTTCCGCTTTCTGTTTGGCATCCTTTTGTTTCTGGTGCTGTTGGTGGCGTTGGTGCCAAATCTGGTCATGGTGCTGGGTCAGCGCGGTAATCTGCGTACCGTCGACGAGCTGGTCAATGAAATGGCCTACCCGCTGGAAGACATGGCGGCGGGCCAGGAACCAAGCGGGCTTGGGCCAACGGGTACCTACGAATGCATTATGGTACTGGGTGCGGCTGTGCGCCCCGACGGCACGCCTTCGCCCATGTTGCAGGAACGCCTGGACAAAGGGGTTGAACTGTACTTCGCGGGGGTGGCCCCTAAGATAATTATGAGCGGCGACAACCAGTCCGACCGCGAAACCTACAACGAAGTTGAAAACATGCGCCGCTACGCCATTGCGCAAGGCGTCCCCAGCGAAGACATCTTCTGCGACCACGCAGGCATTTGCACCTACGACAGCGCTTATCGGCTCTACCATGTGTTTAGCGTGAAGCGCGCCGTGGTGGTTTCGCAGGAATACCATCTGTGCCGAGCGCTTTTCGACTGCGCCAGCTTTGGCATTGAAGCTGTGGGCGTTTCGGCAGACCGCGAAGAATACCCCGTTAAAATAATCTATCGACTGCGCGAAGCAGCCGCCCGCGTGTCCGACATGTGGAAGGTGCTTTCGCAGCAAAACGCTACCTACTTAAGCGAACCCGTTTCGCTCGACCAGTCTGGCGATGTAACTAGCTGGGAGTATTAAATTCCGCTGTTCTATCGAACAGCGGAATTGCCGACGCTGCGGTTTAATTTCGCTTCACACTACGCCCTATCTATGGCTTGGCCCGTACCGAAGGCGGAATCGGAGACCGCCGACGCTTCACAAGCTGTATCATATGGGGTGTCGAAAGGACGCATATGTTTAACGAAACAATGTTGCAGATGGGCCAGGAGCCTTCCGTCATTCGCGAATTGTTTGCCTATGGCGTAGCGCGCAAGGCCGAAATTGGTGCGGACAAGGTATTCGATTTTTCTATTGGCAACCCCAGTGTGCCGGCGCCTGCTTCTGTGGGTCAGGCCCTCATAGATCTTGCCCAGCAGCCTGCCGCCCAGGTGCATGCCTACACGCAGTCCGCGGGCGACCCTGCCGTGCGCGAGGTGGTGGCCGAAAACCTGAACAAGCGCTTTGGCACCAATTACCGCGGTGCCAATATCTATATGACCTGTGGTGCGGCGGCTTCGCTTTCAATTTCGCTCAAGGCGGTGTTGGAAGGGGCCGAAGAAGTCATAGTGGTTGCACCGTTCTTCCCGGAATATCGTACCTGGATCGAAACCCATGGCGCTAAGCTGGTTGCGGTGCCTGCGCGCGAGTCGGACTTTCAGATTGACTTGGACGCCATGGAGGCTGCCATTACGCCGCGCACCAAGGCCATCATTATTAATTCCCCCAACAACCCCGTTGGTGTGGTGTATACCCGCGAAACCCTGGAAGGACTGGCCGCGCTGCTTAATGCCAAGCAGGCAGAATACGGCACGTCCATCTTTCTTATTTCGGATGAACCTTATCGCGAACTAGCCTATGGCGGGGTAGAAGTGCCCTGGGTGCCCGCTATCTATGCCAACACCATCGTGTGTTATTCCTGGTCGAAGAGCCTTTCTTTGCCGGGGGAACGCGTGGGCTATATTTTGGTGCCCAATACGCTCGACCGTTGGGAAGACGTGTTCTTTGCCGTTTCAGGGGCGGGTCGTGCCCTTGGTTTTGTTTGTGCTCCTGCAGTTTTTCAACAGGTGATTGCACGCTGCGTCGACGAACCAGCCGACATAGCTGCCTACGAGCGCAATCGCGAATTGCTTACCAGCATGCTTGATGAATTGGGCTACGAATACATTCAGCCTCAGGGTGCTTTTTACCTGTGGATGCGCGCGCTCGAATCCGACGCCAAGGCATTTTCAGAACAGGCCAAAAAGCACGAGCTTCTTATTGTGGCTTCAGACAGTTTCGGCGTGGAAGGTTGGGCGCGCCTCGGTTACTGCATTGCGCCCGAAACCATCACGAATTCGCGCGAAGCTTTTGCTGCCCTCAAGGCCGACTACTAATGTGGAACAGGGGACGGGTTTTTGTTCCATTTTTGATGCGGGGTTTTCGCTCACGCCAAAATGGAACAAAAACCCATCCCCTGTTCCACTCCTACCTCGTGGGGCGTGAGCTCCAGTAGGTAGCGTCGAAGTCTTCGAGATACTTGTTTTCGCCCGTGGGACCAATGTCGCGCGTCAGCGGCTCCAGGATTTCGTCTTGGTGCTGATAGGGCGTGTCGTACTTCAGGCTAATGTCGTAAGATTCCACGATTACCGCCAGCCGCTGATACTGGTCGTTAAGCAGGCGACGTACGTTTTCGTAGTCGTCGTATAGGCTGGATGCGCGGCCGATGTTCATAGAATCGAGCGACTTGATATCACTTTCAATTTCGCTCAAGAGTGAACTCGCAATGCCGGCAGCTGCTTCGCGTTGACCGCGGTCGGGAGTAACAAAGACCCCGTTATACGTCTGAATGCAGGAATACACGCGGTCGTTGTAAGACTGCAGCGAATCGTAGACCTGGGTCAGGTATTCAAATGCGGTGTCGTCGTCTAAGTTGGCCGCTGAATCGGAAACAGAAATCGAAGACTTTACACCCGAACTGTTCGCTCCTTCGCCACCATCGCCTTCTGTGCCTTCTGACACAGCGTCTGAACTTGTCTGGTCTTGGCCGCCGGCACTTGCAGAAGCATTTTGGACCGAGTTGGCAGCTTCGATTTTCTCCTGAATGTTTTGGCGGGTTTCGTCCTGGGCAAGGAGTCCGATGGCTGCCACAACCAAAAGAGCAGCCGCCACGCCAGCGGCAATTTTTAGGACGATGCCGGTATAGCTTTTTTCAGCCTGGGGCGCACGATATTCGTGGGCGTTGCGCATGCCACCAATGGGCGCCATAACGTCGGTTCGGTCGGGTGGGGCAATAATGCGTTCGGCCGGCGCAGCGCCAGGGTCGCTCGTAATAATGTCGAAGCCGGTAAAGTCGGCAAAGGTACTAAAGTCCTCTTCAGGCTCGGCCGGTTTTTCCGCGCCCTTTTCAGCGTCCTTTGGTTCGTCTATATCTGGGTCTTGGCCCTTTTTGGCGTCCCCTGGTTCGTCTATATCTGGGTCTTGGCCTTCTTCAGCTTCTTTTGGTTCGGCTATATCGAGCCCTTTGTCTTCGGCCGCTTCGGCGGCGTGGTCTTCGCTCGCTTCAGCATTCTTTTTGTCTGTGGCTTCAGCGGCTTGTTCTTCAGCTTCGTCGGCCGGTTCTGCGAGCACGGGAACAGCTTCCCCGCACGCCGCACAGACGCTTGCGCCTTCTTCGAGTTTTTCACCGCAGTTTATGCAAAAGTTGATTGCCATTACGTGTGCTTCCCCTACATATTGTGTTGCAGAAAAATGTCAAACACATAATACATGACAACGTCGCTATGTGCTATATAAATTGGGCGGTATAATGCTTCCTTGTGAAAACACGCGCTCGAGCGCGAATTACGTATAGGAGCAGGCATATATGCAGCAGCAAGAAAAAATGGCGGGCATCGTTTCAGGGGCAGCGCAAGACATAGTTCAAGCGGAGGCTGAAGAACCCAAGGGCGAGTCGGTTGTTGCCGTTGTTGCGGCCATTCTGGCTAACATTGCCGTGGGTATTGTGAAGTTCATCGCTTCGGTCATCAGTGGGTCTTCGGCTATGTTTTCCGAAGGCATTCACTCCATAGTCGACTCGGGCAATGGCATGCTGGTGTTGCTGGGTATTCACCAGGCAAAAAAACCGGCGGATTCCGAACACCCCTTCGGGCGCGGCAAGGAACTGTATTTCTGGACCATGCTGGTGGCCATCCTTATTTTTGCTTTGGGCGGCGGCGTGTCCATTTGGGAAGGCGTCCAGGCGCTCAAAGCCGTGGGGCCCGACACCAAGTTGGGCGATCCTACCATGGCCTATATCGTGCTTGTGCTCGCCATGATTATTGAAGGTACGTCGCTCTTTGTGGCGTTGAAGCAGTTTAATGCGGCGCGAGGCGCTACGCCCCCCGTGCAGTTTATTAAGGAAGCCAAGGACCCTTCGCTTTACACGGTGGTGTTGGAAGACACGGCGGCGGAAACCGGTTTGGTTATTGCCTTCCTCGGTCTTTTCTTTGGGCACTTGTTTAACAACCCCTACCTCGACGGCATTGCGGCCATCCTTATTGGTTTGCTGCTGGCTACGGTGGCAACCATCCTGTTGCGCGAAACCAAGGGTCTGCTTATTGGCGAAGGCATGAACCACGACGAACTGGAAGAAATTCAGCAGATGGTTGAAGCCGATGAAGCGGTGGCGCGCTGCGGGCGTATTCTTACGCTGTACATGGGGCCCTCGGAATTGGTGGTGACCATCGACGCTGGCTTCAAGCCCACTAAGTCTGCAGGTGAAATTCTTTCGGCGGTCGACCGCATTGAAGACCGCATCCGCACGCGTTTCCCCCAAGCGACGCGCGTGTTTATTGAAGCGGAAAGCCTGCGCCAGGTGCAGATTCAGCACGACGCTTTTGAAGTGCTGGATGACGAAGAAGACCTGACCGAAGAAGAAATCGAAGCCGCCGAAGAACAATTCTTGGGCGATGGTGCGTAGGTTGATTTAACCATGCAGTGCCCAATTAACAAACAGTGCGGAGGGTGCTCGCAGATTCACGTGCCTTATGACCAGCAGCTTGTGGCAAAACAGGCTGCCATCGAAGCGCTGTTCGCCCCGCTTGTTGAAACGGGCGGTGTTGCCCAAAGTGGGATATCGTCCCCAGGTGGGACAGGGGTACCGTCCCCAGGTGGGACAGGGGTACCGTCCCCAGGTGGGACAGGGGTACCGTCCCCAAGTGGGACAGGGGTACCGTCCCCATTCGTTCGTCCATTCGTTCGTCCGATTTTGGGCATGGACGACCCGCAGCATTTCCGCACCAAGATAGTGTCGCCCTTTGCCCCCGCCAAAAAGAAGCACAGCCTGAGAAGTATGGCGCGCACGGGCCGCGCGGGCAGGTTGACACTGCGCCGCGAAGACATCCTCTGCGGCATGTATGCGGCAGGTACGCATCAGATAATCGAATGCGAAGAATGCCCTGTTGAACACCCGGTTGGCCGGCGCGTGGTGGCAGCCGTACGTCAGATTATGGCGCGCTATGGCATGGCCCCCTACAACGAAGACGCGGGGACAGGCTTCGTGCGCCACGTGGTGGTGCGCGTGGGTGCGCAAAGCGGGGAAGTGCTCGTAACTCTGGTGACCAACGGGCGCGAATTTACGGGTTCGAAAAATTTCTGCAAGGAACTGGTGCGCCAGGTGCCCGAAGTTACTACCGTTGTTCAAAACGTGAATACGCGCCAAACCAACGTGATCTTTGGGGAAGAAGAACAGGTGCTTTACGGCCCTGGTTTCATCTTAGACACCCTCTGCGGTCTCAGCTTCCGCATTTCCAGTAATTCTTTCTTCCAGGTAAATGCCCGCCAAACCGAAGTGCTCTATTCCGCCGCAATTGCATTGGCTTTAGGTGCCGAAGGGGTCGCGCTGCCCCGTGCATCAAGCGTGGCAGCTGATGCGTGGAGTGGCGGACCCCAAGGCCTTGCCCGCACGTCACCCACTATCCTAGATGCCTATTGTGGTACCGGAACCATCGGGCTCGTGGCGGCAGCGGCAGCACCAGGGGCGCAAGTG
>CAJOJB010000055.1 GCA_905234635.1 uncultured Eggerthellaceae bacterium
CATTGTGGGGACGGGAACGGCCGAAAAAGAACAGGTGCAATTTATGGTGCAAAAGCTGCTGGGCCTGCCTGCCTTGCCCGAACCCGACCACGCGGCAGACGCCCTGGCGGCTGCCATTTGCTTCACTACGCAAAACATTTTGTCCCAGGTGGAACAAAACCCTTTGGGACAAAATCCTCCGTCCCCAAATTCCCATTGGGAAAAATCCTCCGACCCCTTTTCCCATTGGGAAAAATCCTCCGTCCCCAAATTCCCAGGTAGTTAGAGCATGCTGGAAGGAAACGCATGATTGCATTCATTAAAGGAACAGTCGCCCATAAAGGCCTAGACTCATGCATCGTTGAAGCCAATGGTGTGGGTTATGCGCTTGGTATGTCGAGTACAGCCCTTGCTGCTTTGCCTGAAGTGGGGCAGGAAGCATGCGTGTTTACCCACATGCAAGCAAGCGACGCAGGTGTGGCACTCTATGGGTTTGCAACGCAGGAAGAAAAGGACATGTTTGAACAGCTTATTAGCGTTTCGAGTGTGGGCCCGAAAATGGCGCTCGCGGCTCTTTCTACCTTTGCACCAGCCGCCCTTTCATCTGCTATTATGGCAACAGACGTGGACGCCATTTCGCGCATTCCCGGCATTGGGAAGAAGAAGGCAAGCCGTATCGTGCTGGAATTGCAAGGCACGTTGGCAAAGGCCGCCGAAGGTGGCGCAGCGGCGGCAGGTGGCGTATTTGCCCAGGTTACGGAAGACTTGCTTGCTATGGGCTTTACGTCGACCGAAGCCGACTTGGCGTTGAAAGGTGCGCCCGAAGGCGCGGCGGAAGCGGAGCTGCTTCAGTATGCCCTTAAGCGACTGGGACAGTAAGTGGAACAGGGGACGGGTTTTCGTTCCAATTTCACTGAGGAGATGTGATTGTCAAATAATATCGAAATAGAAGGATTGGTCTACGACGCAGGGCAGGCTGCTGCAGAAGCACAAAGGTCTGCTGTATCGGAAGAGCGTATTACGTCTGCAGAATTAGTTGAAGAAGACTTGGCGCTCGATCGCAGTTTGCGTCCCAAAAAGCTGGCCGACTATATTGGCCAGCAAAAGGTTAAGGACTCTCTGCGTATTCTTGTCGAAGCGGCCCAGCAACGTGGCGACGCGGTCGATCATATTCTGTTTTCGGGCCCTCCGGGTTTGGGCAAGACCACACTTGCCACCGTGGTCGCCAATGAAATGGGTGCCCACATTCGCACCACCAGTGGTCCCGCCATTGAACGCACGGGCGATTTGGCCGCTATTCTTACGAATCTTGAACCAGGCGACGTGCTTTTTATCGACGAAATTCATCGCATGAACCGCATGGTAGAAGAAGTGCTTTACCCAGCACTTGAAGATTTTGCGCTCGACATTGTGGTGGGCAAGGGTCCTGCGGCGCGTTCCATTCGCCTGGACCTTCCGCCCTTTACTTTAATTGGCGCTACGACGCGCACGGGTTTGCTTACGGGCCCCTTGCGCGACCGTTTTGGTGCGTCTTTTAGGTTGGATTATTACGAGCCAGCAGAACTGGCGCAAATCGTTGAGCGTTCTGCTTCCATTTTGGACGTGGCCGTAGACGAAGAAGGTGCGCTCGAAATTGCGCGCCGCAGCCGTGGTACGCCGCGTTTGGCAAATCGCCTGCTCAAGCGTGTGCGCGACTGGGCGCAGGTGGAAGGGCAGGGCGCCATCGATGAAGACACGGCGGCTCAGGCATTAGCTTTCTTCGAAGTGGATACGCTTGGTTTGGACGCGGTGGACAACCGTATTTTGGACTTACTATGCAACCAATTCGGCGGTAAACCTGTTGGGCTTACCACGCTGGCTGCGGCCCTTTCCGAAGACACAGATTCACTCGAAGACGTGTATGAGCCCTACCTTATGCAGCAAGGCTTGCTGTTGCGCACGCCCAAGGGTCGGCAGGCAACGGCAAAGGCCTACGAACATTTGGGGCAAATACCCCCGCAGGATTAAACCCCGCATTTTTGGAGTGTTTGCTCGGATTTAGGAGATTCCAATATGTTTGAGCACGACTATCTTATGCGTATGTTCTTCCAACTGTTCGACGCTATCCAGCGCAGTTTGCGCCTTTCGCGCGGTGACAATCCCGATCCTCAGGCGCAGGCGCGCTTGCTCGAAGACGCTATTGGGGTTGCGACGGAACTGGACGGTGGCGTGCTGCTTTCGCTTTCGCCCGACAGTATTGCCAGTATCATGGAAGTTTCAGGCACCGACCCGCGCGTGGCGGAATACGTTGCACGTACCATGTACCTTATTTCGGGTTATCTGGCCGAAGCGGGCAAGACTGACCTTGCCACATTGCGTGCCGAACAAGCCCTGGCTTTGGCGGACCATTATGGCTTTAGCTTGGACGAAGAACTTGGTCCCGAAGCAGCTATGGAAGCCTTCCTCGAATACGAACAAACCGACGGTGTTTTGTCTGTCCGCTCTGACGAGCGGACAGACAGTCTCGACGCTGCAAACGAATAGCGCGCACATCTTGCCCCTTGTTTTGCTCCTCGTGTACCCAAGTACACTTCGTCGCAAAGGCGGGGCAATCTATTGCGCGCTAATCGTTTTCGCTGACTTTTCGACCACCTGCATGTTGGGAGCCTGAAGTCCGAGTACGCTAAAGCGATGTCGTGAGTTCAAACTTTGCAATTTTCGCTGTTGTAAGAAAATTGCACTTTGAAAGTTGACGAACGCCATGCGAGAGCGCATGAAAGAAAAAGCCCTAAATAGGCTTTTTCTTGAACAGCGGAAGCGGTCGCGATTAGCGTACTCGGACTTCAAACTCTACAGTATCGCCATCGCATCGCCGAAGGACAGGAAGCGATATCCATTTGCGAGGGCATGCTGGTAGGCGGTCATGATGTGGTCGCGCGTGCTGAATGCCGAAACTAACATCATGAGTGTCGAGCGCGGCACATGGAAGTTCGTGATTATCCCATCCACCACATGAAACTCGCTTCCTGGCGTAAGGAACAGGTTTGTACTGGCATTGTCGCGTGCGACCAGCTTGCCCTGCGCTAAATCCCAGGCACTTTCCAGGCTGCGCACACTTGTGGTACCTACGGCAATGACGCGCCTGCCCGACGCATGGGCGGCATTGCAGGCATCGACTACGTCCTGCGGCACGCTGTACGTTTCGGTGTGCATAATATGGTCGGCGGGGCTTTCTTCTTCCACGATGCGGAAGGTATCGATGCCCACCTGCAGTTCAACCGTCTTCCATACCACACCTGCGTTTTGCAGCCGGGCAATAAGTTCAGGTGTGAAGTGAAGCCCTGCCGTGGGTGCCGCAGCGCTCGTTTCGCGCTGGGCATAGACCGTCTGATACATTTCTTCGTCGCCGGCATAGTCATGAATGTAGGGTGGCAGCGGCGTGTGACCAACGGCATGCATGGCTTCGTCGAGGCTGGCAAGCGGGGTGGTCAGGCGTACGATGCGCTCGCCCTTGCCGTCTTCAGCAAAGTTCAGGACTTCTGCCGAAAGGATGGGACTTTGGTCCATGTCGTGCTGACCTTTGGGGCTTACTTCGGGCGCTCTCGAAGTATCCGACGTGAAAAAGTCGACGATAGCGCCAGGCTTCAGGCGTTTGCCGGGCCGCACGAGTGCTTCCCAAACAGCCGAATGGGCGGTGTGTGCTTCGCGCCCCAGAATTTCGCGGAGTAAGAACACTTCGGCCGTGCCACCTGTGCCGCGCTTAAATCCCAGCAAACGTGCAGGTAACACGCGGGTTTCGTTGGCGACCAGCACATCACCCGGCTCCAAATAGTTGGCTATGTCGCGAAATATACGGTCCTCAATCGCGCCCGTTGTGCGGTCCATAACCAGCAGTCTGCATTCGTCGCGCACGGGCCAGGGTTCTTGGGCGATGGCGGCTTCAGGCAAGTCGTAGTCAAAGTCTGCTGTCTTCAGTTTGCGGCGCTTTTTTAAGGCAGCGCGTTCAACTTTGCGCTCGGCGCGTTCCGCGTCTGCTTCTGCCTTTGAATACAGGCATCCGCAATAATTCTGGCGATACATACCCAACTCGCGACTGCGTGTGGTAGCAGCGGGGTAGTAGGGGCGGAAGTCTTCCCAAGTGCATGCCAGCCCATGGCGCGCCGCAGCCGCTTCCAGTTCTTCGTGGCACACGTCCGAAAGTTGATAGGGTGATACTGCCAGCGTGGTGGAAAGAGCTTCAAAGCCATGTTCGGCGCCCCAGGCTGCAGCTGCCTCAAGGCGCTGTGCGTAGCAGGCGCGGCAGCGATCTTCGCGCGGGCCACTCGCCGCTTGCACTGCACCCACCGTAGCTTGCCAGCCTTCTAAGTCGTAGGGCAAGTCAACCACGGGAATGCCTTCTTCAACTGCCCATGCGCGCAGCGTATCCAGGCGCAGATCATATTCTTCACGTGGCTGAATGTTGGCGTTCGCAAAGCAAATAGTTATGTCGTGGCCTGCTTCTTGTAACAGGCGCACTGGTTCCAGCGAGCATGGCCCGCAACAGGCATGTAAAAGTAATTTCATATTGTTATGGTATCACGGCAGGCAATGGCGAGGAACGGTTAGATGGTACGGCAAACAGGGACGGAGTATGGTTATACGGTGCAGCAGGCGAAGCCTTGCGGAGCACTTTGCGCCTAGGCTTCACTTCCAATGCGCAGTTCGTCGGCGCGGTCACGCCAACCCAGGGCATGGGTGCTGGTGCAAGGCGGCAAGCTTTCAACCCAGGTGGCAAATTCTTCCATGCTGCCATGCTTGACTTCGTCAACATCGAAGAAATTGTCGTTGATTAAGTAGTCGGTTACTAGGTAGGCATCCATGTCCAGCTTCATGCAGTCCAGGTCGTCCTCGGTGTTGTTGCCTACCATCAAAATGCGCTCGGGCGGCACGTCGGCCAGTGCAATATTTTCTTCGTAGTAAGCCAGGTGCGGTTTGACTGCCGTAGAATTGTCGAAGGTGGTTACGCGGTCGAATAAGCTAATGTCACAGTTGGCCCATTTCATGCGCCATTCGATTGCCTTGTAGGGGAACATAGGCATGGTGGTTAAGTAGAGCGGGTAGCCTTTTTGCGCGAGCGTAGCAAGCGCACGGGCCGAAGCAGGGTTGGGCACGACGCCTTCGCCTGCCTTGTTGAATTCATGTTCGTAAAACTCTTCGAAGAAGTGGCGCATGGCATCTTTTTGCTGCTGGCTGGGCTCTTCGCCACCATAGAGTTCGTCAAAGAACACGCGCCAAAAGGCCGTTTCATTGGTTTCCGTGGTGGGGTGGTCGTACATGCTAAAGATACCCGTATTGAGCGCCTCGCGGAAATGGTGCGGATCCCAACCTTCGCGGGCACAGGCTGCCTGTATAAGTTCGTAATAGGGCAGCAAAAAGTCCTTCACTTCAAGGGGCAGCAAAGTGCCGTCCATGTCGAAGAAGATTACGTCATATGGTGCTTGGTTAATCATAGTTTCAGTATAGCAATGTGCTAAAGTTTCTAGCATGAGTTTATTTGAACTACAGATTGAGGCAACAGCGGGGGACGGAAACCAGTGCACGAGCGACGGCATGGTTCTGGCCGCCCGCGCGACCAATTTTGAAACGGTGCATGGCACGGTGCAGACGCCACTGTTCATGCCCGTGGGAACACACGCCACGGTGAAAGGCATCACCCCTGAAGTGTTGAGCGAAATTGGTTCGCAAATCGTGCTCGCAAACACCTACCACCTGTACATGCGTCCTGGTACTGACGTGCTTATGGAAGCGGGTGGTGTGCATAAGTTCATGAACTACCACGGCCCCATGCTTACTGACTCGGGCGGCTTCCAGTTATTTAGCTTGGAACACATGATGAAGCCGGGCGACGACGGCGTGAGTTTCCAGGCGCGTGACTACGACGGGTCCAAGCACCATTGGACGCCCGAAGACAATATGCGCATCCAGGAAGAAATCGGTGCCGACATTGTTATGCAGTTGGATCAATGCGTGGGGTACCCCGCAAAGCGCGAAGACGTGGAAGCGTCCACCAAGCTTTCCTGCGAATGGGGCGAGCGCTGCTTGCAGTCGCATGCGCGTGAAGACCAGGCCCTGTTTGGCATTGTGCAGGGTGGCATGCACCTGGACTTGCGCCTCGAAAGCGTCCGCCAACTGCTTGCCGCAGAAGAACGCAACGTTTCCGCAGGTGGCAGACGCTTCGATGGCTTTGGCATTGGCGGGTATTCGGTGGGCGAGCCCCACGAAACCATGTTTGAAACCCTGCCTGCCGTCTGTGCCGCCATGCCCGAAGACCGCCCTCGCTATCTGATGGGCGTAGGTAATCCCACCACGCTCGTGCGTGCGGTGGCGGCAGGCGTAGACATGTTCGACTGTGTGTTGCCAACGCGTACAGGGCGTATGGGTACCGCCTTTTCTTCAGAAGGTCGCATGAATTTGGCCAACGCCAAGTACACGCACGACCACGGGCCCCTGGACCCGCAATGCGAATGCAGCGTGTGCCAAAACTACTCACGTTCCTACTTGCGTCACTTGGTGAAGCAGGGCGAAATGCTCGGTGGTATGCTCTTGTCGCAGCACAACCTCTTCTACCTGCTCGACCTCATGCGCCGCGCCCGCGTTGCCATTCTGGACGGCAGCTTTGCCAGCTTCTACGAAAACTGGATGAAGAGCCCCGCTGCCAACGACTACTAGAGCGGGTTTTGCGTTACATTTTGTGTAGTCGCGCAATATCACGTGCCCGTATTCCTGTCCTCATACTATAATTTGGAAGTTCGTGTATTACAGCGACGCTGTGGCGTGGCTGTGTAGTATAAAAGGCGCGCTAACTGAGTGAGTAGCGCACGAAAAGAAGGAAAAGAGTAATGGCAGAACAGGACAACAAGAAAACGCATGCGACCAGCACCGATAGGCGCAATTTATGGCTGCTTATCCTGACCACGTTGCTGGTCTTGGTATCCATCTTTGTGTTCACGCCCCCGCAAGAGCGCATTAACCAGGGCTTGGACATCCAGGGTGGTCTTTCCGTGGTACTGCAGGCCGACGCAACAGACGGCAGCGCTATCACCGAAGAAGCCATGGACGCGAGCCAGTCAATTATTGAAAGCCGTGTGAACGCACTCGGCGCTTCGGAAGCAACCGTGCAGCGCCAGGGCACGAACCAAATTCTTATCCAGATTCCTGGTCTTTCCGACACGCAGGAAGCCCTCGATGCCATTGGCCGTACGGGTAATCTGGAGTTTGCCCGCCTCGATTCCTTCACCGACGAAACGGTGAAAAATGACATCGACAGTGGTGCTATGTACAGCCAGGGTTACTACACCGACGACTTTGGCAACCAGTTCCCTTCGGGCGAAAGCACCGACTACACCGTTGAGTCGGGCATTTATACGCCCATCGTAACCGGTGCTAATATCAATACGGTCAACGTGGACTTGGAAAATGGCATTGGGCCCAACTACGCGGTCGACATTACCCTCGACGCTGAAGGCACCCAGGCCTTTTCTGAAGCAAGCCGCGACTTGGTCGACGAACATGGCAAGATTGTCATCATCCTCGACGGCGTGGTGAATTCTGCGCCTGCTGTGCAGTCGGTTATCGACAACGGCCGCGTGCAAATTACGGGCAACTACACCAAGGCTGAAGCCGACGCCCTGCGCACCGTACTTGAAAGCGGTTCGCTGCCGGTAAGCTTTAGCTATGCGCAGAGCCAAACCGTTGGCCCCACCCTTGGCCAGGACGCCCTGAAGAGCGGCGTGTTGGTGGCGGGCATCGGCCTTCTTCTGGTTATGCTCTATCTGCTGTTCTTCTATCGCGGCTTGGTTATGGTTACCGCAG
>CAJOJB010000056.1 GCA_905234635.1 uncultured Eggerthellaceae bacterium
GGTTCAGGCTCGGGGCTGGGTTCTGGCTCGGGTTCGGGTTCGGGTTCGGGCTCGGGCTCAGGTTCTGGTTCTAGGCTAGGTTCGGGCTCGGGCTCAGGTTCCGGTGTTATGCGAACGGTTTGCCCTTCATCGTTTGGATCTTCGTGGCGGGCAACTTCATTTCCGTTTTCGTCAAAAAGGTATTCATAACAAACCAGCTTACCGTCCACTAATTCAAGGGTATTCACGTCTTCAAATATGACGCCAACACTGCCGGTTCCCAGCGCGTTAAATTCCTGGTTTGTTTGGGCGACAACACCTAGGTCTGTGCCGTCCGCCGCCCATGCATGGAGTTCGGCTCGCAAGGAATATGACTCGTCTGGAGTAAGGTTGGTGTAGTGCACAAGGTCCTGGAAACTGCCGTGTTCCTGGGCAATGGCCTCCTTGCCTTCTTCGCTTGTGAGGGTAGTTGCAATACGGGGGCCGTCGACATTAATGTAGGTGCGGTCGATAACGCGCTTTTCGCGATAAATAGTGAGTGTGTCGTCGACCAGCTTAAGACCTTCGTTGGCTTCGCAAGGAAGTTCTTGGATGTGGTAAGTGTCGAAGGGGAGCGCCCCACGCGCGTCGTCAACGGCTTCCGTGGGCTGTTCCAGGTTTCCATGAAACCACACGCCATTTTCAGGATTGAGTTTTTCAATATCGACACTTCCGTCTTCAAGAAGGCTTTCGTCATTAGCATTGGTGTTGGCGCTATGGGGCGCAAAGTCTGTACCCCCTTCGCCGTTTAGGTCGGTTACCACAATGTGCCATTCGCCCGTGGTGGTGCTGGTAATTTTGAACGGGATTCCCGAAAGTGCCTTGTTTGCCCCCTCGAGTGTTTTAATAAAGCCAAGGTCGCTTCGTATGACAAGGTTTGAAACGCTGTTTTCGATATCGCACAGGTCGACAAGTTCCCCGTCGCTGCGTATTTTGACAGTCTTTTTCCAGCCTTGGGACGTGCTGTCAAACAAGTAACCCATGGCGCTCGTTTGGATTTCCTGTACTTCGTAAGTTCCATAGGGAAGTGCCTGTTCTGGCGTGCGCGCCACTACAGTTCCGTCATGCATTTGGGTCGTTATACTCATGACGACACTGCCAGGTTCGTAGTCCTTACCGCCCACTTGCACCGCATGATTCGACACGTTTTTAATGCTGAACATGGCACCTTCGAGCGTGGCTGCACCCTGTGCAATAAAGCTCTTGTTTTCGCGGTCAATTTTTCCTACGACCAGACTTCCGCGCATGGGTTCGTTGGCACACTTCTGGCTGGCTTCGTGTGTTTCGCCTTCTTTTCGGATAGAGAATTCATACTTCCACTTCTTGTTAATGAGGTAGCCTTCGGGTGCCTGCACTTCGCGGATAATGTAGTCGCCGTAGGGCAGCACCTGCCCCGTAGTTTTAGCAAAGCCTTTTGCATTGGTGGTAATGGTGCATACTACGCCACCCTTAGGCACTTCGGCGCCTTCGGGATTAAGCACGGGGTTGACAGAATTATTGACCACTTCAAATACGGCACCTTCCAGGCTGCCATCGCCCGAAGCTTGGCTGCCAAAGTGCGCGTCTTCTTTGTAGACCGATACGTCACCACGTATGACGTTATTAGCGAATGTAGGTGCTTCAAACACGACGAGCGAAGCTTCGCCATTGCCCACGTCGCCTATGCTTTGCACGATTCGCTCTGAATTAAGTTGGTAGCCCGTGGGGGCCTTCGTTTCTTCTATGGCAACAGTGCCCAGGGGAAGTACTGTCTTGGACCCGCTGATGTAAAAGTCGTCCCCGCTCACTTTGTGGGCCTTGTCGAATTTTACGAGGCCCTTTTCGTCTGCCTGAAGGACCCAACTGCGCGTAGCTTTGCTTGGTAGATTTGTTTCAGAATAGGTGCCCGCGTAATAGGAAACCCTAAACTGGGCGCCTTCAAGCGTGGCGGCCCCCTGTGGCGCAGACTTGCCAGTGTTTGCGTCGGTTTTTGTTGTGGCAAGGGCAACTTCGTTGTAGCAAGGTTCATCGGCAAAAGTTACCTGGTTCGTTTTGCCACCTTCGATAAGCAGTTCTTTAACTTCGTCTGAAAGTGCATATCCGGTCGGACGACTTAATTCCTTAACGTAGTAGGTGCCTGGGCTCAGCTCAACTTCTTCGGAAGCGCCCGTTTCATCTGTTGTGAATTCCCCCACTTGGTTTGTGGTTTCGGCATCGGAATAAATACCAAACACAGCACCTTCCAGGCTGTACAGACTGTTGCCCTGAGAAAGTTCGGGGTTTGCCGACTCCTTCACGAGGTGCCCCTTGCCATTCACCACCCAGTCTGCATAAAACAACTGCTTTAAAACTACGCTTTGGTCGGGCCCATAGACGTCTACAAGATCGAGGTCGAAGGTATTTTCGGTCATCATATAGAACACGCCGTGGTAGGTTGAACCGTCGGTGCTCCAGCCCGATTCGTTTTCGTAAAGCTTGAGCACGGCATTGCGCGGAATGTCGACCGTTGTGCTGAAATTGGTCTGAACGCAGTGGCCTACGTCGGTAACGGTTTCGCTGAATTGAATGTCGCGCGAATTGCTGGTGAGCCGTAAGTTTTTCATGCGGAAGTCGCTTATACCCCAGCCGCCATAACCAGTGTTGCCATGGTTGAAAAGTTGGTAGGTTCCCCTGCGCACGAGGTCGACCGGGTAAGAAAACGGGCCCACATGATCGGTGGTTCCCACGCGTTCAACTCCGTCTATGCGAAATTCAACGCCCTTCATGATATAGCAGGGTTCTGTTGGCGTGCCGCCCCAGAGGCTACTTCGTACCAGGTCGCCATTTTCAAAAGGGTCGCCATAATTAACGGGCACACTTGCGCGAGCAAGTTCGGGTGTGGCACCCAAAAGCCCTGCCAAAAGCGCGAAGGCACAAGTGCAAAGTGCAGCCTTCCAGGGTAGGCGCGAAAGTCTTTCTTTAAGCGTGGTCAGCATAAGTCCTCCTTGAACTACCAAACGAACGCCCAAGGGACACTTACACTTTTGCCCCTTAGGCTGCCTTGGGGGAGGCCTTTAGCTTTGTGGGTTCGGGCGAGTTCGTTTCAGATGTAAGGTGCTTCTCTTGCCCGAACCCGCGCTCTACTTTACGTGACAAAAGACACCAGGCTGCACAGCAAAAAGGTCTCAAAATAGTCTCAAATACATCTGCAGAAAGTCCGACAAAAATACAGCAAAAAGGTCTCAAAAAAGCCTCACCCCAGGTGGCGCCGCGCATTTTTTTGACGTCGTTCAAAAAGTCCAGTTCACGGAGTCTGCACACTTTCGACCGCTTATAAGGAAAAAACTGCCACACTTTAGTTGATTGGAGTACAATAGCGAAACATGAAAACGGGCTGCCGCGAGCAGCCTCTATTGTCTAGACATAAGGAAAGGAGCACCCACATGGCCGCTCTCACAGAAGGTGAATTTATTTGGAAGAACGGGGAGCTCGTTCCTTGGGCAGATGCGACAACGCATGTTCTGTCTCATTCCCTCCACTACGGTTCGGGCGTTTTCGAAGGCATCCGTTGTTATAAGGGTAAGAACGGCAGTGCTGTTTTTCGTCTGAAAGACCACGTGGATCGCCTGGTCAACGGATGCAAAATAGCCCAGATTCCCTGCGGCTATACTGCCGACGAACTTACCCAGGGCATTATCGACACCATTAAAGCTAACAAGCTTGAAGAATGCTATATTCGCCCCATTATCTACCGCGGGTATGGAACCATGGGTGTGGATCCCACCGATGCACCCGTCGACGTGGCTATTGCCGTGTGGCCTTGGGGTGCGTACCTGGGCGAAGAAGCCCTCGTAAGTGGCATTAAGGTTGGTACCAGTTCTTGGCGCCAGCGTTCCAATAACGCCATCCCGCCTGCTATGAAGGCTACGGCTAGTTATATGAATTCCATTCTGGCCAAGTTGGAAGCAAAGGCTCATGGTTACGCTGAAGCCATTATGCTCAACGAAGCTGGTTATGTGTGCGAAGGTACGGGCGAAAATATCTTCATGGTGCGCGACGGCATTATTTCCACGCCGCCTGTTTCAGACGGTATTCTGCCGGGCATTACGCGCGACTCGATTATCCAGCTCGCGGTTGACCTGGACATTCCAGTAATCGAAGAAAGCCTGACCCGTGCGGATCTGTACACGGCCGACGAAGTGTTCTTTACGGGCACTGCTGCCGAAGTTACACCCGTTGCCAGCATCGACGAACGCGAAATTGGCGGCCGCGGCCCCATTACGAAGGCAATTCAAGACCGCTTCTTCGAAATGGCAGCAGGCGACCATGCTGAATATGCCGACTGGTTGTATCCAGTTGCATAAATAAATGCCGATGTAAGAGTTTGGGACGCTATGCCCCAGGTTCAACACATAGAAACTTATGACACCACCCTGCGCGACGGCGAACAGGGTTTGGGTATTGCGCTTTCGCTGGAAGACAAACTTCGTATTGTCGAGCGCCTTGACCATTTTGGCATAGACATCATCGAAGGCGGATACCCCACGTCCAATCCGAAGGACATCGAATTCTTCAAGCGGGTGGGGCAGCTGCAGCTTAAGCATGCGCGTATTGCAGCCTTTGGTTCGACCTGTCATAAAGGCACACTTCCTCAGGCAGACCCAGGTTTGGCTGCGCTTATTGAAAGCGGGGCGCCTGTTGTGACGCTCGTTGGTAAGGCAAGTTCTTCGCAGGTACAAGCCGCTCTGCGCACATCTCTCGAAGAAAACCTTCGCATGGTGGCCGACTCTGTCGCTTACTGCGTGGCGCAAGATCGTGAAGTAATCTTTGATGCAGAACATTTCTTTGACGGCTACGACGAAGACGCCGCCTACGCCTTAGAAGTGGTACGCGTTGCCGCTGAAGCAGGTGCGTCGTGTGTGTGCCTGTGCGAGACCAACGGAGGCCAGCTGCCTGCGCATGTGGGTGCAGTGACAGCAGCCGTGCGCAAGGCCTTGCCCGATGTAAAGCTGGGTATACACTGCCACAACGATTCGGGTTGCGCGGTTGCCAGTACGCTTGATGCCGTTGGGTCGGGAGCTATGCAGGTACAGGGCACCGTCAATGGTTACGGCGAACGCGTGGGTAATGCCGACCTGATGACCGTTATTGCCAATCTTCAGTTGAAAATGGGCTATCACTGCGTGGACGACCTTTCCCAGCTTTCGAGCGTGGCAAACTTCGTGGCGGAAAGCTGCAATGTTACGCTTCCCGCGCGTACGCCCTATACGGGCAGTGCAGCCTTTGCACATAAGGGCGGGCTTCATGCAAGTGCCCAGTCGCGCCTTGAAGGGGCCTACGAACACGTCGACCCTGCCATGGTGGGCAATCGCGCTACCTGGGTGGTCAGCGAACTTTCCGGCAAGGCATCTCTTGTGCGCAAAGCAAAGCTTATGGGTCTTGATATTGAAAACGACGAAACGCTCACCCAGCGTATTCTGGACGATATTAAGCAGCGCGAAGCCGAAGGCTATACCTACGAAGTTGCCGACGGGTCACTTTACTTGCTTATCTTGCGCCACCTGGGCAAACTCCGTCCGCACTTTACGCTTGAAAGCTTCCGCGTCATCGTGGACGACCGCGAAGATACGGGCTGTTGGGCCAAGGACGCCGCGAGTGAAGCAACCATCAAGATTAGCGTGGGCGACACCCGCACGGTGGCAACAGGTGAAGGTGCGGGTCCCGTGGGTGCGCTCGACACGGCTTTGCGCATGGCCATCGAAGAATCGTATCCGCAGATCGCGGGCATGGAACTGGTGGACTTCATGGTGCGTATTTTGGACGAAAACGTTGGTACCAATGCCTTTACCCGCGTCATCATTACTACGTCCGACGGGGAACAGAGCTGGGGAACCGTGGGTGTGAGTGAAAACATCATTGAAGCGTCATGGAATGCGTTGGTCGATTCCATAGAGTACGGCCTGCATAGGATGGGGATATAAATGAGTAATTTGCGTACTCCAGAAGTTGAAGATCTGCTGAGCGTGCTTGCGGGAGTACGCGACAACGACACAGCCTTCAACCTGCTCGAAGATCTATTTACCATTCGCGAAATCCGTGAAACATCGCAGCGCTTGGCGGTGGCGCGCATGCTTGATGCGGGCAAGCCCTACGTGGCAATCGAAGAAGCGACGGGTGCTTCTGCTACTACTATTGCCCGTGTTTCGAAGGCCCTCAATTATGGTGCAGGTGGCTATCGAAAAGCCCTGGAGATACTGTCGCAAGACGCCAACTAGGCGCAGCGGCAGGTTTTCAGTGTGTATAATACGGTTGTACTGAAAGGACAAGCTGTATAGCAAGTTATAACTATGGATGCCAAAAGCCTAAAAAAGCTTAACAGACGCGAACTTCTGGAACTTATGGTTCAGATTTCCGAAGAAAATGAAGCACTTACCCATGAAAACGAAGTGCTAAAAGCGGAACTCGACAACCGTAAGCTCAGTGCTAAAGAAGTGGGTTCGTTGGCCCAAGCTGCGCTCGATGCGAATAACTTCTTTATCGCTGCCGAAAAGTCTGCCAAGTTATATTTGGAAAATATTGCGCGCATGGAACAAGAAACCAAAGAGCGCTGCAGCCAGCTGCTCGAAGAAGCGCTTGCCGAAAGCATTACCAAACGCGCTGATGCAGGTTTTCCTGCCGACAATTTAATTCCTGCTAGCTGGGGTGCAGAAGGCAATATCGAAACAACGCTTGCCCAGGAAGTACAGCAGGTTGTCAGCCCCGAAGCGGCGCCCCTTGAAGGTATCGACAAGGTTTTTGCAAGTAACGATGCAGGTTTTGGGCAGCCGGGTGAATCCCAGGGTGCAACAGATTCCGCGCAGGAAGCTAACCAGGAAGCCAACCAGGAAGCCAACCAGGAAGCCGCAGCAGACGAAGCGGGCGAAGCTCCCGCAAAAGAAAAGCGGGGCTTGTTCGGCCGTAAAAAGAAGTCCTAGTCCTGAACTTTGCAAGGTATAGAGGACTTTCTTAAATAGCCTTGTTGCGAGAGCGCCCGTAAGTAGTTAATTGATACTATTTGGGTAAACGAAAGGAGAGCAGGATGACAGTATATGGCTTGAGTGAAGAAATTCATGCTCGCATAGCCGAAGAACTGTATGCTGCGCAGCGTGCCAATACGCCTGTACCACTGCTTTCCAAGGAGTACCCCGTTTTTACCACAGCTGACGCGTATGCCATTCAGCAAAGGGGTCTGGAACTGCGCCTTGAAGACGGAGCAGTTGTAGTGGGTCGCAAGATTGGCATTACGAGCGAGGGCATGATGCGCATGCTGGAATGCAATTCGCCCGACTATGGCTATCTGCTCGAAAGCACCCAGGTTCCCGAAGGCGGCAGCATTGTTCGTTCCGAAATGAACTGCCCCATAGTTGAAGGTGAACTGGCATTTATCATGGGCAGTAATCTTAATGCGGGGCCCATCACGGCCGACGATGTTGTTGCTGCTACCACGCATATTATTCCGTGCTTCGAAGTGTGTGATACGCGCTTCTCTAATTGGAATGTTACCGTGCGCGACACCATTTGCGACAACGCTGGTACGGGGCGTTTTATGCTAAGCAGTTCC
>CAJOJB010000057.1:0-9935 GCA_905234635.1 uncultured Eggerthellaceae bacterium
GGATCCTTTGGCTAATGACCTGCGCGATGCCATTACCCAACACTATGGGCTTACTCGTGAAAACGTGCTGGTAGGCAACGGTGGTGACGAGTTGCTCTTCAATATCGCCTTTGCTTGGGGCGGCGAAGGGCGCACCATGCTGGACTGCCCGCCAACATTTTCGGTATATGCGGCCAACGCGCACCTGTGCGGGACCACGGTGGTTAACATTGACCGTGTGCAGGCCATGGAGGCCAGCCAGGGGGTAGACAAACTACAAGGCAAAGGCGCGTTCCCCGTGGACGAAGAAGCCGTGCTTGAACGCGTTGCCCAGGGCGACATCGACTACCTCACTATTTGTACTCCCAACAATCCCACGGGCGATCTTTCGCCCGCGGACTTTATCGAGCGCCTGCTTGACGCGTCCGACACCTTCGTTTTGGTGGACGAAGCCTACGGAGAATTTGCGCCCGAAGGTTCGAGCGTCGTACCGCTGCTCGCAAAGCACAAAAACCTGGCGGTGCTACGTACGCTTTCCAAGGCCTACAGCATGGCGGGAGCAGATGAGCTGGTGTTTCTCGATATCACGGCATCGTTTGAGGGCAGGAAGACCTTCACGGAGATGGTGGGTCGGGTGGCTCAGGAAATCAACATACCCTTCACCGTGGGCGGCGGCGTCAACGAACTGAAAGACGTGGAGCGCCTGCTCTATGCCGGAGCTGACAAGGTGAGCATGAATCATGGCTTATCCGAGTGCGGCGAACTATATTCTGTTCAAACTTGAAGATGCCGACGCAGGTGTAGTGTGGCAGAAGCTCTACGATGCTGGTGTGCTTGTGCGCGATTTTTCAGCCAGCCCCTACACGCCTAACTGCCTGCGCGTGAGCATGGGTATCCCTAAACAAAACAACTCGTTCCTTTCAAGCCTGGCATCGATATTGGAGGAAGCATGAATGGTTCGACTATGAATGACTTTGATAATCTGCCCGATTGGGTGCGTGCAACGGTGGTGGATGCCGCCGAAGAGCCTTGTGCACGTTCGGAATTCCAGCCATGCGGTAGTGCGGCGCGCACGGCCGAATTAGCCCGCACGACCAAAGAAACCGACATCAAGCTGGCCCTGAACCTTGACGGCACGGGACAGGCCAGCATCGAAACCGGGGTGCCATTCTTCGATCACATGCTGGAAGCCTTTACGCGTCATGGCCTGTTTGACCTGGACGTCCAAGCCACGGGGGACATAGAAGTAGACGCCCACCACACGGTTGAGGACGTAGGCATTGTGCTCGGGCAGGCGTTCGCTCAAGCGCTCGCCGACAAGCGCGGCATCGTGCGTTTTGGCAATAGCTTTTTGGCCATGGATGAAGCCCTCGTGCTGGCGGCCGTGGACATTTCGGGGCGGGGTCAGCTGCACTACGCCGTCGGTTTGCCCATTGAAATGGTGGGTACCTTCGACACGACGCTTGCCAAAGAATTCTTCATTGCGCTTGCCACCAACGCGGGTCTTACCTTGCACCTGCGTAGTTTCAGCGGCGAAAACTCGCACCACATTTTGGAAGCCGCCTTTAAGGCAGCGGGCCGTGCACTCTGCGACGCTACGCGCATTAATCCGCGCATTGCTGAAGAACTGCCCACGACAAAGGGCGCATTGTGATAGCCATAGTTGACTACGCCAAAGGGAACTTGCAGTCCGTTGAAAAAGGGCTGGAAGCGGCGGGCGCCCACGACGTGCGCATTGTTACCACGCCTGAAGAAATTGCAGCGGCCAAAGCGGTTGTGTTGCCTGGCGTGGGCGCTTTTGCCGACGCGTCCCGTTCCATGATTGAAACGGGTCAAATGGATGCCGTGCGCGAAGCTATCCAGTCGGGCAAGCCTTTCTTGGGAATTTGCTTGGGGCTCCACCTGTTGTTTGAAGAAGGGACCGAACATGCGCCGGAAGGTGAACCTTTGCCGCAGGGCCTCGGCATCATTCCTGGCGTGGTCGATATTATGCCCAAGACCGACGCTGCGGGTAATGCTTATAAGGTTCCGCAAATGGGCTGGAATTCAATTGATTTCGTCGGTCCTGCGAATGGCGAAAACACCGACGCCGCGGAGCTTCCTGACTCTTCTACTGCTCGCGAGCTGGCGCCTGTGCGTCCTACCACGCCCTTGCTCGACGGCATTCGTGAAGGGGAGTTTTTCTACTTCACCCACAGCTATATTGCTCCGCCTTCGGAATACACGCAGGCAACGACCACGCACAGTATTACCTTCCCGTGTTTTGTTGACGTGGGTGGCACCTGCTTTGGTATCCAGTTCCACCCCGAAAAAAGCTCCGATGCGGGCATCCACGTCCTGCGCAATTTTGTTAAGGTTATTGAAAGGTAGCCGAAAGGCGGCCGCGCGATAGCCGAAAGGCAATCGAAAGATGGTCGCAAGATAGTTGAAAGGTAGACCTATGTATTTGCTTCCCGCTATTGACTTGTTAGACGGCATGGTCGTGCGCTTGAAAAAGGGCGACTATGACCTGATGACGGTATATAGCTATGACCCTGTTGACCAGGCGAAACAGTTTGAAGCTGCGGGCGCAGAATGGATCCACGTGGTGGACCTGAATGGTGCGCGCGACGGCGAGCAGGGCAACCTCGAACTCATCGAAGACATCGCAAAAAACACGAAGCTCAAAATCGAAACAGGCGGCGGCGTGCGTGACTTCGATGCCATCGACCGCCTGCGCAATGCGGGTGTTTCGCGCGTGGTTTTGGGCACGTTACTTGTTACACAAATCAACTTCGCCGCCGAAGCCCTGGAAATGTATGGCGACTTGCTGTGTGCTGGCGTGGACGCGCGCGGGGGCATGGCAGCCATCGAAGGCTGGCACAAGGAAGGCATGGACGCCGACGAACTGGTGGGCGAAATGGGGACCATGGGTTTCAAACATTTGGTCTACACCGATATTGCGCGCGACGGCATGCAAACGGGCATCGACGTGGCAACCTACGAACACGTGGCGAAACTTTTTGGTGGTCCGGTTATTGCCAGCGGTGGCGTGACTAACATGGACGACCTGCGCAACCTCGCTGCGGTGGCAGACTCCATCGAGGGTATTATTACGGGTCGCGCCATCTATGAGGGAACGCTGCCCCTTGAAGAAGCACTTGCCTTCTGTGCGTCCTGTTAAACCCAGGCGTAATTGCTACCTGTAATGCAAGGCCCCGTCTGCAGTACGGGGTCTTGTTATAGGAGCAGTTTTTGCCTTGTTACCTACGATTCCAGGGCGTATATGCAAGATAATAGGAAGATACTTAAAATGATTTGAAAGGAAAACAATGTTTCGGGAAATGCGCAGGCATAGACAGCAGTTAAGCGAAGCAGAAGCGCACGAAGTTCTGGCGAACGGGTGCTGGGGTACGCTTGCCGTGCTGGGCGACGAAGGATATCCCTATACTGTCCCGCTGAATTATGGTTACTATAACGGAGCTATCTACTTTCATTGCGCGAAAGAAGGGCATAAGCTCGATGCTATTGTCGCCTGCGACAAGGTAAGCTTTTGCGTGGTCGAACGCGACACGGTGGTGCCGCAAGAATACACGAGTTACTACAAAAGCGTGGTGGCCTTCGGGCGTGCCCATATCGTAAAAGATGAAGCAGAAAAACAGGAATCCTTGCATTTCCTTGGCATGCGCTACCACCCTGACCGCAGTGCGACCGATGCGGAAATTGCCAAGTCTGGTGCGCACTTGCATATGGTGCGTATTGACATTGAACACCTCAGTGGCAAGCAGGCTAAAGAACTGGTGAAATAAGCTTGAGCGTAGAAGGTAACATACGAGGTGATATACCAGACCAGGGGAGTGCCCGAGCAAAACTCGGGCCTCTGCTGGTATTTCTGGCTGGTGCAACCTGGGGTTGCGTCGGTTTGTTTATCCGCCCCCTTACCAGCATGGGCTACTGCAACTTTCAGCTTGCGTGGGTTCGTGCTCTTATTACGGCAATAATCTTTTTCATCTTTATTATGTTACGCAAGCCGGATGCCTTGCATGTCAAGCCGCGCGACATGTGGTGCTTTTTGGGCACGGGCCTCATCAGCGTGGTCTTCTTTTGTATTTGTTATTACACCACCATTTCGCTGACATCGCTTTCGGTTGCGGCGGTGTTTATGTACACGTCTCCAGCCTTCGTGCTTATCCTTTCGCACTTCTTTTTTGGCGACCGTGTGACGCCGCTCAAAATTGGGGCGGTCGTGCTGGTTATCGTGGGTTGCGTGTTCGTGAGCGGGCTGGTGGCAGGTGCCCCGCAGATGCCGCTGCTTGGTTTTCTTACGGGCCTAGGTTCGGGTATAGGTTATGCGCTCTACTCTGTTTTTTCGCGTTTCGCCATCCAGCGCGGCTACGAGTCTATAACCATCACGTTTTGGACCTTCTTTATTGCCGCCATAGGCTCAACGTTTATCGGGAGTCCAGGCGCTGCACTTGCGCATATGGCTTCGGCGCCAGAAAGCATTCCTTGGCTTGTGGGCTTGGCGGTATGCAACGCGGTTATACCCTATGCGCTGTTTACGGCAGGGCTTAAGTATGTCGAAAACAGCCGTGCCGCCATCATTGTTTCCGTCGAAATAGTGGTGGCATCGCTCGTGGGCACCTTCGTGTTCGGCGAACCTTTCATGTGGTTTAATGCCGTGGGCATGGCACTCGTGCTGATTGCCGTTGCCCTCCTTGCCCGCGAATAATCGGTAGTGCTGCCATAACCTGCAAGGCATATGGATAGGGCGAATTACCCTTTTCAAAGGGCCGATAGGTTGTTCGCGTTCGACCACGTGTTGACTCAAAAATGCAATCATTTACAGATATCTCTAGATATCTTATAATAAGCCTGGTTTAAGGAGCGCACCATGCCTGTTTTAGATTCACCCCAAATCTATACTGAATTCGACACCAAGCTGTGCGAATGGGGCACTTCGCAAGCCGTGCGTATTCCTAAAGCGGCTTCACGGGCAACTCGCAATGTTTGCATAGGCACCAGCTTTCATGCCGAAGTGGGCAGCGACGCTGAAGGTGACTATATTCTGCTGCGTCCCCAGGCTCCAACAGGCAGCGGCTTGAAGTTGGGGCTTGCTTTGGAAATGGGTCTTGTACGTCCTTGGGACGAAGAAGCCTTTGAAGCATTAGATGACGAAATCAAAGCCATGTTTGAGGATATTGGTTAGGTGCGATACCTCCTCGATACACATATTCTTTTTTGGTTTCTTGCAAAACCCAATGCATTACCAAAGCGTGCTCGAGAAATTATTGAAAACCCAAGCTCGCATTTTTCCTTCAGCCAGATTAGTATTTGGGAAGCTGAAATTAAAGAAATGGCTAAGCCCAGCTCTATTCCTATAGCCCCCACGGATATTCCGTCCGTATCGAAAGCCGTCGGTCTTGAGGAGCTTACTCTGAAGAACAGCCATATTTTTTCTCTCCCAAAGTTGGGTTTACCGGGTGAAGTGCGTGGGCACAAAGATCCTTTCGATCGCATGCTTTTGGCACAAGCCTTGTCGGAAGACATGGTGTTTTTAACGCACGACGCCAACTTGTCGTACTATCGAAAAGTTAAAGTTGAACTGGTGTAGAGGCAAAGACCACGTCCATGCGCCACGGATTATAGGATAGATAAGGATTCAAGTATGTTAACCAAACGAGTGATACCGTGCATGGATGTTATGGATGGGCGCGTGGTGAAGGGCGTGAACTTCGTGAACCTGCGCGATGCGGGCGACCCTATTGAACTGGCCCAACGCTACGACGAACAGAAGGCCGACGAGGTCATCTTTTTGGACATCACGGCCACCCATGAAGGTCGCGACACCACGGTGGCGCTGGCCAGCCGCGCAGCCGAAGAACTGCACCTGCCATATTGCGTAGGCGGTGGCTTTCGCAGCGTGGCCGACATTCGCACCATGATCGCCGCCGGCGCCGACAAGGTTTCCGTAAACAGCGCAGCGGTCAAAGATCCTTCCATTCTCACCGAAGCGGCCGAGGCCTTTGGTAGCCAGGCCATCGTGTGCGCCATCGACGCCAAGCAAGTTCAGCCTGGTTTGGACAAGTGGGAAGTCTACGTGCGTGGCGGGCGTGAAGCCACGGGCATCGACGCCGTGCAGTGGGCTACCGAAGTGGTTAAGCGCGGTGCGGGTGAAATTCTGCTTACCAGCATGGACCGCGACGGCAGCCAGGACGGTTTTGACTGCGCGCTTACGCGGGCCGTGGCGCGTGCGGTGGACGTTCCTGTTATCGCCAGCGGCGGCGTGGGCAAGCTCGAGCATTTCGCCGAAGGCATTCTGGAAGGCGAAGCCGACGCAGTACTTGCCGCGAGCGTTTTCCATTTTGGGACCTATACTATTCGTGAAGTGAAAGAATATATGGCGGCGCAGGGGATTCCCGTGCGTTTGTAGGAGAACCGGCTATGTCTGCAGAACAGCAAAAGACCGAAGAACAGCAAAACGAAGCTATTCGGGAACGCCACAGGCAAACCGTCAACGAACTGAAGGTTTCCGACACATCGTACAAGCCCCAGCTGGTTATGGGACTCGTGCTTTCCGCCCTTGCCTTTGGTATTGTGGTTGTTTTGACTTTCTGTACATTCGTGCAGGACAACGAAGCGGCCCTGTCTTCGGAAGGGCAGAGTGCGTCGGTAACGCAAGCCACCCAGACCGCAAGTGCCGCACCAGCCGTTGTGCAAGACAAGGCGGCAGGCGCTTCGAGTAGCGAAGCATTCCAACTTTTGCCCGACTTGCCGCCGTTCCCCTTCGACATCATGGGCGAAAGCACCATTTCGCCCGATACGATGGCAGCGCTCTATAACAAGCGCGGAGTGGAATACCCCGCTGAAGAGCTGGCAGAAGATGGGGCGCCTACCATCGAAGACTATTGCCAGCTGTGCGCGGAAGAAGCAAGCGCGGAAGGCGTGCGTGCCGAAGTGCTGTTTGCCCAGGCTATGCACGAAACGGCGTGGCTGCAATTTGGGAACCAGGTTTCGGTCGACCAGAATAATTTCGGAGGCTTGGGTGCCGTGAATTCTGGCGGAGAAGGGGAACGTTTCCCCGATGTACGCACGGGTTTGCGCGCCCAGGTTCAGCACCTGAAGGCATACGCGAGTACCGAAAATCTCAAGTATGAACTTGTGGACACACGCTTTGAACTGGTCGAACGCGGTTGTGCCCCCACGGTGTACGACTTGGGTGGTCGCTGGGCGTATCCCGGCGACGGCTATGGCGAAGCAATCGTTGTTATCATGGCCGACCTGTATGAAATTGAATATGGGCAGCAGCCCGAAATGCCAACTACGGACCAGAATAGCTCGTCCGCTTCGAGTGCTTCATAAACAGAAAGGCGTGGACCATGGCGCGTGAAACCGATAATCTTAAACCCGAAGAAATGAAGTTTAACCACGTAGGGCTTATTCCTTGCATCGTGCAGGGTGCGCAAACGCGCGAAGTGCTCATGATGGCCTGGATGAACGAAGAAGCCCTACGCCTTACGCTTGAACAGCGCAGTATGTGGTTTTGGAGCCGCAGCCGCAAGGAACTGTGGCATAAGGGCGCCACAAGTGGTAACACTCAAGAACTTGTCGAATTGCGCTATGACTGCGACGCTGACTGTCTGCTTGCGCTCGTGAATGCAGCGGGTCCGGCATGCCACACGGGTCAAACGAGTTGTTTTTATCGCACTTTCGAATAAGTGGGATTAAATACGCTATACTTCCCACTTGCAACTTAATAATAAAAGCTATGACGAAGACAGTGTGCGGCGAATGTGCTGGATCGAAGAGAAGGGCGCTGAAGTTGAAAAGCCCGGAAGGCACGCCACGCAATTCACTTTACCAGCTGCGCGGCTGAACGGAACTGCAAAGAACCCAGTAGGTGGCGTCGGGGGCTCCCGTTACAGAGCAACAAGAGTGGGCAGCGTTCGCAAGCGCAGGGCTGTCAACCAGGGTGGTACCGCGAGAGGCTCTCTCGTCCTTGGATGGACGCGAGGGCTTTTTTAATGAAAGGAATGAAAGATGGCGATTGTTGACGAAGTTCGCCAGGTTGGCGCTGAAGCGCTTGCCCAGATTGAAGCGGCGGCCGACACGGCTGCCCTCGATGCCGTGCGTGTGGCCGTGGTAGGCAAGTCGGGTACGCTCACGGGCTATCTGCGCTCAATGGGCCAAGTCCCTGCAGAAGAACGCGCCGAAGTGGGCAAGACCGTAAATGCCGTGCGAGAAGAAGTAGAAGCGGCGCTCGAAGCGCGCAAGGCTACCTTGGCGGGTGCTGAATTGGCTGCCAAGATTGAAGCCGACGCGCTCGACATTACGCTGCCGGGCCGCGCCCAGCAGGTGGGTACGCGCCACCTTATTTCGCGCATTACCGACGAAATCGCCGAAATCTTTTTGGGTATTGGTTACACCGTGGTTTCGGGTACCGAAGTTGAGACCGACTACTACAACTTTGAAGCGCTGAACACGCCAGCCGACCATCCGGCGCGTGGCTTGCAGGATACCTTCTATGTAGTGGATCGTAGCGGCGACGTGGCCGCAGTAAAGGGCGAATCCGACGTGCTGCTGCGCACGCAAACCAGTGGTGTGCAAGCCCATGTAATGGAAACGCAAGAACCGCCCATCTATATTATTGCGCCTGGCAAGGTGTATCGCCGCGACGTGGCCGACCCCAGCCATCTGCCTCAGTTTAACCAGGTAGAAGGCTTGGTGGTGGACAAGGGTATTACCTTTGGCGACCTGAAGGGCACGCTGGAATATTTCGTGAAGCAGATGTTTGGCGAAGACCGCAAGACGCGCTTGCGCCCGCATTTCTTCCCCTTTACGGAACCTTCTGCCGAAGCCGACATCAGCTGTGGCATCTGCGGCGGTGAGGGCTGCCGCTTCTGCAAGGGCACCGGTTGGGTGGAAGTGCTCGGCTGCGGCATGGTGGACCCCAATGTGTTTGCCTACGCGGGCATCGACCCAGAAGTGTATTCGGGCTTCGCCTTTGGTATGGGCGTAGAACGTATCGCCTGCCTGAAGTACAACGTCCCCGACTTGCGCATGCTGCTTGAAGGTGACATGCGCTTCCTCAAGCAGTTCTAATTCGTCCGATCTACGATTTGGAGAAATGAAACATGAAACTGAGTTTGAAATGGCTTAACGAATACGTTGATGTACCGGCCGACACTAAAGCGCTGTGCGACAAGTTCGACCTCACGGGTACGGGTGTTGAAGGCGTAGAAGTGGGCGGTGCTGGGGGCCAGATTGTCGAAAAGACGGCCCACCCAGATTCCGACCACCTGTGGGTGACGCAGGTAAATGTGGGCGAACAACACGTGGGTGAAGACGGCAAGCCCGAACCATTGCAGATTGTGTGCGGTGCTCAGAATTTTGAGGCAGGGGACAAGGTTGCCGTAGCCCTGGTGGGCGCGGTCCTGCCGGGGGACTTTGAAATAAAGAAGTCCAAACTGCGCGGTCAAACCAGTTATGGTATGAATTGTTCTTCGCGCGAACTGGGCCTAGGCGACGACCATGACGGCATTATGATCCTGGACCCTGAAACGCCGCTCGGCGTGGACTTCGCCCAATACCTTGGCCTTTCCGACCGCGTGCTCGACTTAGAAATTACTCCCAATCGCCCCGACTGGTTGGCCGAACGCGTGCAGGCAAGCGGTACGCGTTCCATCAACAACGTGGTCGACATTACCAACTACGTGCTTTACCTGTTGGGCCAGCCCTTGCATGCCTTTGACTTTGACAAGCTGGCGGGGGCAGACGGCAAGGCCCACATTATTGTGCGCGCAGCCGAAGAAGGCGAAACGCTTACCACGCTCGACGAAATGGAGCGTACCTTAACGCCCGACATGGCCGTTATTGCTACGCCCGAACATGCGGTAGCGTTGGCTGGCGTCATGGGTGGCTTAGACACTGAAGTGACGGAAAGCACCACTAATATTTTGCTCGAGGCCGCTACCTTT
>CAJOJB010000057.1:9964-13331 GCA_905234635.1 uncultured Eggerthellaceae bacterium
AGCGAATCGTCCATGCGTTACGAGCGCAAGGTCGACGCGCAGCGTATAGAGCGCAATGCCAACTTTGCGGCAGCGCTTATTGCACAGGTCTGCGGTGGCGAAGTGTCCACGGGTATTGTCGACGCATGGCCCGTGCAAGAAGAAACTGTCCAGCTGCAGCTGCGCGTGAAGCGCTGCCAAGACATGCTGGGTGCGCCCATTAGTGTTGAAGAAATGCAAGACATTCTTCACCGCCTGGGCTGCACGGTTTCGCCCGCAGAAGAAGGGGTGCTCTATGTTGTGGTACCCAGCTTCCGCCCCGACCTCGAACGTGAAATAGACCTCTACGAAGAAATCTTGCGTCTCTATGGCATGGAAAATATTCCGTCCACTTTGCCGGGTGGGCGCGAACGTATTGGCGTGCGCAGCTGGCATGAACAAGTACTCACACGCCTGCACGGCACCTTGCGTGCTTCTGGTTTAAGCGAAACGCAAACCTATGCCTTTGCCAGCCCCGAAGATTTAAAGAACTTACGTATGGACACGGTGGCAGAAGGTGAAGCGGTTGAACTTATCAATCCGCTCAATGCCGAACAGTCTGTTATGCGTCAGACCTTAATTCCTAACCTGCTGCGTAGCGTGGCCTTCAATCAAAACCACGGCGTGGCCAACATCGCGCTGTACGAAGTGGGCGACGTGTTCAACACGGCCGAAGGGCGCAAGCAGCCCAAGGAACGCGCGAAGTTGGCGGGCGTGTTGGCAGGCGCAACGGACGCCAGCTGGAATCGCGCGGCCCAGGCTTACGACTTCTTCGACGGCAAGGGTGTGGTCGAAAATATCGCGCGCGAACTGGCCATTCCGAAGCTGCGTTTTAAGGCGCTTGATGCAAACGAAGCTCCGCAGCTGCAGCCTGGCCGCGGTGCCCAGGTGTTAAGCGGCGGCAGCGTCCTTGGCTGGGTGGGCGAAATTCACCCCTTGGCAGCAGTGGCGTTTGAAGCGGAAGCCCCTGTGGTGGCATTCGAACTCGACTTGAATGCGCTTGAAAAAGCGGCGAGCATCGAACGCGAAACCCAGGAAGTCAGCCAGTTCCCGCCCGTTACTATGGACGTGGCCTTTGTGGTGGACGAAGCGGTGACGCACGAAAAACTGTTGCAAACCATGCAAAGCGCTGGTGGCAATCTGCTCGATTCCGTGCAGCTCTTCGACGTATATCGTGACGAAGAACGCCTAGGTGCGGGCAAGAAGTCCATGGCCTATGCACTGGAGTATCGTGCCCCCGACCGCACGCTCGAAGGCGAAGAAGCCGAAAGCGCTCATGCGCGCCTCGTCAAAAAAGTTTGTGGGGCAACGGGAGCTGAAGTCCGCGGATAATTATTCGGCGTCTTCAACTTCCATAAGGGAAATTTCGAAGTTCAGGTCCTTGCCTGCCATTTCGTGGTTCATATCGAGCGTAACTACGCCATCGACAATTTCCACGACCTTGACGGGCAAGGGTTGACCAGCTGGCGTTTGCATAAACACGGTTTGCCCAACTGGCAGGGCTTCGCCGTTGGGAATCTGGCTTACTGGGATGCGCTGCACCAGTTCTTCTTCATAGGGGCCATAGGCATCTTCGGCCGGAATGCGTACATATTTTTTCTGGCCCACGACCATATCTTCTACGGCCTTGTCGAAACCAGGAATCATCATGCCCGCCATGCACACGAATTCAATGGGATCGCCTCGTTTGATTGAAGAATCGAATTCAGTGCCGTCGTCGAGCGTGCCTACATAGTGCACTTTTACCTTTTTACCAGCATTGCCCATGAATTCCTCCTGTGCGCGTTTACTATTTGTCCACATAATAGCGTAATGGCTGCACGAGGTGCGCGACAAGATGTACAATTATTCAAACAAAAATGGCATGCATTAAAAGGGTTCTTTTAATGCATCTTTACTGTAAGGGGCAAATGAGCCTTCAAATTACAAAACGCACGGGCCTGCTTTTAGCCTACGACGTGGCTGCCACGTACCTGGCGTATTTTTTGGCGTCGGTGCTTACCGTGGTATTCCGCGAAGTGTTCGTCGATAACGAAATCTATTTCGTGCTGGGCATTCTGGCCTTATTTAATGTTGCTGGACTCGCCCTGTTTCGTATGTATAACAACCTGTGGGAATATGCAAGCGTCGACGAAGCGGTGAAAATTGTCGTGGCACTGGCGGTATCTACGCTGGCGGGTGCCGTTTTTTTGTGGATCATTGGTACGCGCCTGCCCATTCGCGTGTTCGTCGTTGCTTGGTTTGTGCTTGTGTTCTTATGTGGGGGTGTGCGCGGTCTGTTCCGCGTGTTGCGTCGTCGCAATCGCAATAACGGAACAATGTCGGCCGATCAGACGCGCCTCCGTACGCTTGTTGTGGGTGCGGGCGAAACGGGCTCGCTTGTCATCGACCGCATGGTAACCAAGGATCCGCTTATGCCAGGCATTCCCATGGTGGCCACCGACGACAACCCCGACAAGCAAGGTTCGCGTATCCACGGCGTGAAGGTGGCCGGTGGGAGCGACGACATCTTGGACCTGGTTCGCGAATACGAAATTGAACAGATTGTTGTGGCCATTCCGTCTGCCACAATGGAAGAGCGCAAAAAGATTTACGACATTTGCACCAAGACCGACTGTAAGCTCCGTACCCTGCCTAATGTGCGTGAATTGCGCGTCGACGAACTGGACGACGTGGCTTTGCGCGATGTTGAAGTGGCTGACCTGTTGGGCCGCGAAGAAATTATGATGAATGCGCGGTCGGTGTCGGGTTATATCGCTGGCAAGACCGTGCTCGTTACGGGCGGCGGTGGTTCTATTGGTTCGGAACTGTGTCGTCAGCTGTGCACCATTGCACCTGCCCACATTGTCATTTTTGACATGTATGAAAACGACGCGTATATGCTGAGCAACGAATTGCTCGTCCACTATAACGACATAGAGGTCGATATCGAAATTGGCAGCGTGTGCGATGCCGCACGCCTTGAAGACGTGTTCGAGCGCCATCATCCCAGCGTGGTCTTCCATGCGGCGGCTCACAAGCATGTGCCGCTCATGGAAGTGTGCCCGCGCGAAGCCCTGCAGAATAATGTGTTTGGCACACTCAATACGGTGCAAGCGGCCGACAAGTTTGGCGTAGAGCGCTTCATTTTCATTTCAACCGACAAAGCCGTGAACCCCACCAGTGTCATGGGCGCTACTAAGCGCATGGGCGAAATGGTTATGCAGTATTACGCGCGTAATTCCAAGACCATCTTTAGTGCGGTGCGTTTTGGTAACGTGCTGGCATCGAGTGGCAGTGTTATCCCGGTGTTCAAGCGTCAGATTGCAGCCGGCAGTCCCGTTACGGTAACTCACCCCGATATAGAACG
>CAJOJB010000058.1 GCA_905234635.1 uncultured Eggerthellaceae bacterium
GCCGTGGTGGTGGTGATGATGGTGCATCGGAGGCGGTCCGTGGGGGCCGTGGGGCCGGGCTTCCGCGATGCTGCCCGCGCCGAAGATTGCCAATGCCGCGACTCCGGCCACCATGCTCTTCCAGAAAGATTTCTTCGTCATTTCGGTTTGTCCATTCATTCGGCGTTTTCCCCAACTGCTTCTTGGGTCGCGGCCCGGAGACGGGAGGTTACAGGTTCTCCTGAACAGTTTTCGGAAAAACGGACGCGGAGCCGGAACGGCGAAGGAAACGTCGCGAAAAGCGCAAGCGTAATAACAGTAAGTAGTAGAATTATTAAGGCGCGTCCGGGGAGGGGCGCGCCTTGTTTTTCGCTGAGTGTTCGTGTTGAATTAGCAAGCAAGTTATAAGTTCATTAAAGGCGGTTGAACTGTTAAGGTCAATAAAGCCGCTCGAGTTGTTAAGGTTGTGAGGTCCCCATGGTACGTGAAGGTTCTGCCCCCAATTTTTGCCCGCCTGTTGAAGAAGGCGTAGTCTTCACCTTTACCGACGAAAATGGCGACCTGGTCAACCTCGAATTTTTGGGTCTCGTGCTCATTGGTGAAGCTCGCTATGGCTTTTTCTTCCCGGTAACCGAAGACGCGCCTGCCACTAGTTCGGGCGAAGTGGTCGTGCTTGAAGTAACTGACTTAGACGAAGAAGGCCAGCCCGACAGCTTTGAATTGGTGGACGACGAAGCCATCGCTGCTACCGCTTGGGAAGCCTTCAAAGAAGCCACGAAAGACCTCTACGACTTCGAATAAAGCCAGACCAGTTGTTTTCTTTAAGCCTGCGCTACCTTGCCAAATAGGCTGACTAGTCGTATAGTTCCAAGCTATGAATTCTGTTTCAGGGCGGGGTGAGATTCCCCACTGGCGGTAAAGCGGCGCAGGTGGCAAGCCTGCAAACCGAAAAGTCCGCGACCTTGGGCCTTGCGCCTAGGCTGACTTGGGTTAGATTCCCAGACCAACGGTTATAGTCCGGATGGAAGAGGCAGAGTTTCCGCAGTGCGGTGTTTATTCAACATGGTCGCAGCGGCAACTTAAGGTGAGCCTGTATGAAGAAGAATTCATGCGGGCGTTTTTCTTTTCTGGCGAAAAACGATTCCGAAAGGTGGGCCAGGAAGAAAAGGAGTTGTGCTATGTCGACTGCAACACAAAACTACGTGAATACGAACCGGTGGGACACGCGCACCCTGGTAACCATGGCACTTATGTGTGCCATTAGCGTACTCTTGAGCTTCATTGAAACGCCGCCGCTTTTTGCGGGTGGTTTCTTGAAGCTGGACGTTTCTCTTACACCTGCCATGGTGGTGGGCTTTGCCTATGGTCCAGGCGCAGGCGTGCTGGTGGGCGTAGTTGCTGCGCTCGTGCACGGTATGTTCACGGGCAATTGGGTAGGGGCGCTTATGAACATCATCGTTGCGGCAGCCTATATTTCCCCCGCCTGTGCTATCTACAAACATAATCATACGTTTAAAGGTGCAGTCATTGGTCTGGTGGTGGCAACCATCGTGCAGGTGGCGGTAGCCGTGGTAGCCAATTTGGTCATTGACCCCATCTTTTATGGGTATCCCTTCGACGTGGTGGTGGAACTAATTGCTCCTGCGCTTATTCCGTTCAATATTATTAAAGGGGTAGTGAACGGCGCTTTGACCCTTTTGGTGTATAAGAGCATTTCTAACCTCATTACACCCAAAAAAGACCAGGTGAAAGGTCTTTAGCTTAACGTGGGCAAAGCTTCTGGGTAACGGCCAGTTTCGAGATGAACGAGCGTGAAACATGATTGATTTTAAGGATGTGCGATTTACCTACGACGGGCAGCAGTACGCGCTCGACGGGGTGAACTTGCATATAGAGCCAGGTTCCTTTGTGTGCATTCTGGGTGGCAATGGCAGTGGGAAGTCGACGCTTGCCAAGCACATTAACGCCTTGCTTTTGCCCGACAGCGGTACGGTTACTGTCCTGGGTAAAAAAACAAGCGAGCCCGAAAACACTTTCTTCATTCGCAGTAACGCGGGTATGGTGTTCCAAAACCCCGACGACCAGTTGGTGGCAAGTCTCATCGAAAATGACGTTGCCTTTGGTCCGGAAAACCTGGGCGTTCCCGCGCCTGAGTTGCGCGAGCGTGTGACTGAAGCGCTGCAAGCGGTGGGCCTGCAGGGCTTTGAAAAGAAAGAAACGAATGCACTTTCGGGCGGGCAGAAACAGCGTGTAGCTATTGCAGGCATGTTGGCCATGCAGCCCCAGATTTTGGTGTTCGACGAAGCAAGCGCCATGCTTGACCCCCGCGGTCGTGCGGGTCTGATGCGCGTGTGTAAGGAACTTAACAAAGCGGGCATGACCATTGTCATGATTACCCATTTCATGGAAGAGGCCGCTGCCGCCAACGTGGTGCATGTTTTAAACAAGGGCAAGATTGTGCTTTCAGGCACGCCTGAATATGTGCTCGGCCAGGTGGAAGTCATGGAAGACCTTTCGCTCGATATTCCTTTTGCAGCACGTATGTCGCGCGGCTTACGTGCGGCTGGTTTGCCTCTTGCCATGCATGTGGATGAAGCCGGCTTGGTAAACGACCTTAGCCGCCTGTTGAAAGGCGGTGTCCAATGATAGAGTTCAAGAACGTGTGGTATTCGTATAACCCGCATGCAGCCAATAAAACCGAAGCCAACAAAGAAGCCAAAGACACCCAGAAAACCCAGGCCGACTGGGGCAACGCTCCCGATTCGTCCTGGGCGCTTGAAGACGTTTCTTTTTCGGTGCAAGACGGCGAATTCCTTGGGATTGCGGGTCATACAGGCAGCGGCAAGAGCACGCTTGTGCAGCACATGAATGGTTTGCTCGTGCCCACGCGTGGTCAGGTGCTGGTGGACGGGGTTGACATTGCGAACAAGCAGGCTGCGGCAGACGCGCGCAAGCAAGTTGGTTTGGTTTTTCAGTACCCCGAGCACCAACTCTTTGCGGCCAGCGTGTACGAAGACGTTGCTTTTGGCCCGCGCAATATGGGTATGCCCGAAGAAGAAATGGATAGCATCGTACGCGAAGCACTTGAATTAGTCGATTTGGATTTCGAAGCCCTGCGCGACGTGAGCCCCTTTGAACTTTCCGGCGGGCAACAACGCCGCGTGGCGCTGGCGGGCGTGCTTGCCATGCGTCCAGCCACACTTATCCTGGACGAACCCGCTGCGGGTCTCGACCCTGCGGCCCGCCGTGAACTGCTTGCCTTGGTACAGCGCTTTCATACGGAACTGAACACAACCATTGTGCTCATTTCGCATAACATGGACGACCTTGCGCACCTGTGTGACCGCATTCTGGTGCTCAATAAGGGCCGCGTGCATGCTTTTGGCGAACCGGCGCGTGTGTTTATAGATCCTGTCGCCATGAAAAACATTGGTCTGGACGTGCCGAGCGCCCAACGCGTTGCTAATCTGCTGAAAGCGCAAGATTTGTTGCTTCCCGTACCTTCAAGTGGGCTTTTTACACCAGGAAACTTGGTTGAAACCTTGGTCAAAGCTTATAAGGAAGGCTTCTAATAATATGGCGCAGTCGGCACTTTTTGGGCGTTACTGGCCAGGCAAAAGCCTTGTCCACAAGCTTGATCCACGCATGAAACTGACGGGCGTGGTCATTGCTATGGTGGCTATCTTTTTGGCGAAAAGCTATGCTGCGCTGGGGGTGGCAGCCCTTTTCGTTGCCGCCTTTTTCCTTGTTGCGCGCATTCCGTTTGGTCAGGCATTTAAGTCCATTGCACCCCTGCTGTTTATCGTGCTTCTGACCGCATTTTTGAATCTGTTTTTTGTTCAGAGTGGGGAAGTGTATGCCCAGGCAGGGCCCTTCGTTATTTCGCAGGGCGGCATCGATTCGGCTATCTTTTTAAGCATTCGCCTGACCTTACTGCTGCTTTGTGCAAGCTTGCTCACGCTTACCACTACGAGCATTGACCTGACGGATGCCTTCGAGTCCATGCTCGGGCCCTTTGCGCGTTTCGGTTTTCCTGCGCACGAGTTCGCCATGGTTATGGGTATTGCGCTGCGTTTTTTGCCGCAGTTTATGGACGAGTTGGGCACCATCCGTGCCGCCCAGCTTTCGCGTGGGGCCCACGTGAGCGCCAACCCCTTTCATGGTGGTATGCAGGGTCTGTCGAGTTTAATGGTGCCCCTTTTTACGAGCGCCTTTCGCCATGCAGAAACCTTAAGCAACGGTATGGATGCGCGCTGCTATCACGGTGGCGTTGGTCGTACGCGCCTGGAACCACTCGCATTTTCTACGCGCGACCTGGTGGCTGTTGTGGTCCTGCTTAGCATGGTTGCCTGCGTCATTGCCACCAACATCCTCGCCACCCTATAAGGGGCTGGTCTCTCTAAATCGCGACCGCTTCCGCTGTTCAAGAAAAAGCCCGTTTTAGGGCTTTTTCTTTCATGCGCTCTCGCTTGACGTTCGTTCACTTAGTTAAGTGCAATTTTCGGCAACAGCGAAAATTGCAATATTTGAACTCACGACATCGCTTTTAGAGAGACCAGCCCCCTTGATAGAGCGGCGGTGCTGTATGCCATTTTTCGAGCTTCTCGGAGCTTTTAGGCGCAGGAAGTGCGCGTATAAAGAAGCGCACTAGTCTAATTACTAGGCCAAACAATGCTGGGATGTGGTGAAGAGTGCCCTAGTTATCCTGCGCTTCATATGCGCACTTCTCGCGCCGTTAAAAAAGCGACCGAGAAAAATGGCATATCGACCGACGCGCTCACAAATGGCATGCCGATCTACGCGCAAAAAAGAGGGGCCCCTCTTTGTTGTGTTGAAAGCGCTTGCTAGAGGCTTGCGCCGCGAGTCCATTCAGGAATTTCTGCTGTGTCGATTTCTTCAAGGTTGCCTTCGTAGACGTAGTGCTGCGTTTCCTTGGAGATGACATTCGCCAATGCCCACATGGCTATAACATTGGGCACAACCATGAGGCCATTCATAATGTCGGCGAAGTCCCACACCGCAGAAGCCAGGGCAGCAGAGCCACCAATGGCACCCAAAACGATGAAGACCAAGAAGAGTGCCTGATAGGGACGCTTGGCGCTTTCGCCCAGCAGATAGGTAACCACGCGGTCGCCGTACCAAGACCAACCAATCATGGTGGTGAAGCTAAACAGCACCATACCCACAACCAGTACCAGCGGTCCAAACACAGGAATCTGGTTAAAGGCTGTGGTGGTAAGCACCAGACCCTTGGTGAAGCCTTCGCCCAAGGAAGGGTTGTTAGCCGAAGCAGCCGCAATTAAGCTTGCGTCGGGCGTGCCACCGGTGGCAAGGGTGTTGGTAATCTGGTAAGCCGCCGAAAGATCGGGATTGGCAAGAATAGTAGTAATCAGCGTCAGCGCGGTCATCAGGCAGATAACAACCGTATCCCAGAAAGCGCCGCTCATAATAACCAGGCTCTGGCGTGCCGGGTTCTTGGACGCACCATTGGCAGCAGCCAACGGGGCAGAACCCATACCGCTTTCGTTAGAGAAAAGACCGCGTGCGGCACCAAAGCGAATGGCCTGCATAATCGCAAAGCCCACGCCGCCACCAACCATGGCCTGCGGACTAAAGGCGCACACCACAATCCACTTCAGCGCAGGAATCAGGTAAGCGCCATTCATTGCAATAATGAAGAAGCAGCACACCACATAGAACAAGGCCATAAAGGGTACGACTTTTTCGCAGACGCGAGAAATAGACTTAATGCCACCAAAGATAACCAGACCTACGAACAAGGCGGTTGCAACGCCAATAGCCCAGATGGGCACGCCAGGAATGTACTGGTCGATAATGCCGCATACGCTATTGGACTGCACAGCGCCACCAATACCAAAGGAAGCCAGAGCGGTAAACAGCGCAAACAGGACAGCAACAATCTTCGCCCAGCTCTTGCCCTTAAAGCCGCGTTCGAGGGCAAACATGGCACCACCAAGCATGTCGCCATTCTTGTCCTTGACACGATACTTCATGGCAATAAAGGTTTCGGCATATTTGGTAGCAATGCCCAGCACGCCGATAATCCACATCCAAAACACCGCACCCGGGCCACCGCTGACAATAGCGGTTGCCACACCTACGATATTGCCCGTACCAATAGTGGCGGAAAGGGTGGTGGTCAGCGCACCGAACTGGCTGATATTGCCTTCGGCTTCTTCGTCATGCGTAAGCGAAAGCTTGATAGCCGTGCCAATCTTGCGTTGAATAAATTTCGTGCGAACGGTCATGTACAAATGCGTGCCAACCAGCACGATAATGAGCGGCCAGGACCACAGCCAACCGTCAATAGAGCTAATTACCGAACCAATCGCTTCAATAGCGCCTTCCACAATATCCCCCTTTGTAGGACTAATAGTAATGCGATACTTTAGCATGATAGAGTAATCTTTCGCTACCTGGGAGTCTTTTTGTGTAGCCGCCTACATAAAAAAGGTCTTTTTGTGGCTTGTTTCTTGCGCATAAGTTGTATCGCGCGTACAATATGCGAGTTTCTAATCACACATGCGTGTGGGACTGGTCTTCGCAAGTGGCCACCGAAAAAGGCTGCGAAGTAAGGGACGATCGCACGCAGAGGACTAACGAATGGAGTAGACATGGAAAAGGTCTCTATTCAGACCCTGCTTGAAGCAGGCGCCCATTTCGGGCATCAAACCCGCCGCTGGAACCCAAAAATGAAGCCGTATATTTTCGGCAGCCGTGGCGACATCTACATTATCGACCTGGTGAAATCCCTCGAAGGCATGGACAAGGCTTATAGCTTTGTTTCTGAAGTGGCTGCCAAGGGTGGCACGGTGCTGTTCGTAGGCACCAAGAAGCAGGCCCAGGAAGCCATCGCCGACGCTGCCAACAGCTGCGGCATGCCTTATGTGAACGCTCGCTGGCTGGGCGGTATGCTGACGAACTTCACCACCATCCGCACGCGCGTACAGCGCATGGAAGAACTGGAAGCCATGGACGCCGATGGCCGTATGGCTGTCCTGCCCAAGAAGGAACAAATCGTGCTGCGCAAGGAATTGGTGAAGCTGCAAACCAACCTGAACGGCATCCGCAACATGAAGAAGACCCCGGACGTCGTATTTGTTATCGACACCAACAAGGAAGCTATTGCTATTCAGGAAGCCAAGAAGCTGGGCATCCCGGTAGTGGGCACGCTGGACACCAACTGCGACCCCGACGACGTTGAATTTGGTATTCCGGCTAACGACGATGCTATTCGCACGGTGAAGCTGCTTGCTGAATTCGTGGCTCATGCGGTGTCTACGGTTATGGGCGCGCCCGTAACGGCTGCTGAAATGCAGGCTGCTGCCGCTCCTGCTGCTGAAGCTGCGCCTGAAGTTGCCCAGCAGAAGCTGAAGCCGCCGCCGAAGAAGCTGTCGAGGCTCCTGCCGAAGTTGCCGAAGCTGCTGCCGAAGAAGCCGTTGAAGCAACCGAAGCTGCTGCTGAAGAAGAAGCTGCCGAATAAAGAGTAATCCACGCGGCTCATGCCGCTTACAAGAAAGGAAATTCCCATGGCTGAAGTAAGTGCATCTATGGTAAAAGAACTCCGCGAAATGACAGGCGTTGGCATTCTGGAATGCAAGAACGCTTTGGCAGAAGCTGAAGGCGACCTGAACCGCGCCGCCGACATCCTGCGTGAACAGGGTATTGCCAAGCAGATTAAGAAGGCCGAACGTGCTGCCAATGAAGGCACTGTCGTGGCCCTGGTGTCCGACGACTGCAAGAGCGGTACGGTTATCCAGCTGAACTGCGAAACCGACTTTGTGGCTATCAACGAAAAGTTTAAGGCCTATGCCGAACGCATTGCTCAGATCGCCCTGGCCAATAAGTGCGCCGACGTCGATTCGCTGAAGGCTGCTGGCGACGGCAGTGAAACCGTTGAAGAAATTATCACCGACTGCGTGCGCGTGATGGGCGAAAACACCCAGCTGACCAAGGTAGCCAGCGTCGACGCCGACGGCGTGTGCGCCTACATTCACGCTGGTGGCAAGATTGGCGTGCTCGTAACCTTCGAACTCGAAGGTATCGATCCCGGTTCCGACGCTTTCACCACCTATGGTCGCGACGTTGCCATGCAAGTTGCTGCTATGTCGCCGGTTGCTGCTAACCGCGAAAATGTTCCTGCCGACGTGGTCGAACATGAACTGGAAATCTACAAGGCTCAGGCCGCTGAATCTGGCAAGCCCGAAGAAATCCAGCAGAAGATGGCCGAAGGTCGTCTGGAGAAGTTCTACAAGGAAAGCTGCCTGACCGAGCAGGAATTTGTGAAGAACCCCGACATGACCATCAAGTCCTACACCGAACAGATTGCCCAGAACATGGGCGGCAAAATCAAGGTCGTTGATTTTATCCGCTTCGCTTTGGGCGAATAATTGGTTCCGCCGTTCTTCCGAACGGCGGAATGAATCGACGTTGCGCTTGGCCCGGGCACTTCATCTTGCTGCTCCAAACCTCGTCCACGTATCGAAGTACGTGTTCCTCGGTTTTCGCGGCAATCTAAAGTACCGGGGCCAATGCTCACTGGCTTACTACGCCAACTTGGGAGTTTTGAATGGCTGAAGAAGTAATCATTGCACGCGAAACGCACGAGCTGAAAGGCACGGTGCAGGTTGCGGGTGCGAAAAATTCCGCACTCAAGCTGATTGCTGCGGCCATTCTGGGGCAGGGCGAAACCACGCTTGAAAACATTCCCCAGATTTCTGACATCGACATAATGAGCGAAGTGCTCGAACTCCTGGGCGCCCACGTCCGGCGCGACGAGCACTCGCTTTTTATAGACACTTCTTCGGTCGACAGTTTCGAAACGCCCTACGAACTGGTGACCAAGATGCGTGCAAGTATTTCGGTGCTTGGTCCGCTGGTGGGCCGCTTTGGACAGGCGCGCGTTGCCATGCCAGGCGGTTGCCAGATTGGCGCGCGCAACATCGACATGCACCTGGTGGGCATGCAGGTTTTGGGCGTTGAATTCGCTGTTGACCACGGTAACTTGGTGGCTACCACGCCCAACGGTTTACATGGCGGTAATATTTTGCTCGACTTCCCCAGTGTGGGAGCCACGGAAAACACCATGATGGCCGCTTGTGTGGCCGAAGGCACGACCGTTATCGACAATGCCGCGCGCGAACCCGAAATCGAAGACCTAGCCAATATGCTCAATGCCATGGGCGCGCATATCACAGGTGCAGGTACGTCTACCATTACTATTGAAGGCGTGCCGCTGGCAAGCATGCATCCCTGTTCTCATCGCTGTGTGGGCGACCGCATTGAAGCGGGCACCTTCCTGGTGGGTGGGGCACTTTTGGGTGGTCCCGTAACGGTCCAGGGCATTAACCCTGCGTTTTTGCGCATGGCGCTCACCAAGTTGGAAGCTTTTGGTTGCACAGTGGAAACGGGCGACAACTCTATTACGGTTTCGCGCACCCAGCCCCTGCGGGGGGCCGACATCCAAACGCTTCCGCACCCTGGTTTCCCCACGGACTTGCAGGCGCAATTCATGTTGTTGGCATCGCTTGCCCAGGGTAGTTCTATCATCACGGAAAACGTGTTTGAAAACCGCTTTATGTTTGCAGCTGAAATATGCCGCATGGGTGCTGACGTGCAAATCGATGAACATCATGCGGTTGTTACTGGCGTCTACCATCTTCAAGGTGCGCCTGTGGAATCGACCGATCTGCGTGCGGGTGCTGCGCTTGTGCTGGCGGGGCTGGCGGCCGAAGGCGAAACCATCGTGCGTCACATCGAACATATCGATCGAGGCTACGAAAACTACGTGGGCAAGTTACGTTCCCTGGGTGCCAGTATCGAACGCGCCACGCTTGAATCAGTCAATATACGCTAGGGGCACCTTATGCTTGGCCCGCGTCGCAAAGCAACATCGCGTCGTACCCGCAGGGTTGAACAGGCTGCGGTTGGCACGCATGTAAAGCGTACATCACGCAGCTCCACGAAAAACAACAGCGTGAATTTGAAGGCGCGTGCAGCTTCGCGTACGGGTGAAATAAGTCATGTGGTGCCGCAGACGTCTTCACGCGAAAGCAGATCGGCATATGCCCACCGCGCGCGTCAGAAGGGCTTTACCTGGCGCAGTCAAACCAAAGAAAAGGTGCGCACTATTATTCTGGCAGTGCTGGTTATTGCGGCGCTCGTTGCTGTGGCCCTGGGTGTTACCTGGCTGGTGTTTAAAGCTCAGATCGATAGCAAGATGCATCTGAAGGACGCGGCGCTTTCCGAAGTGCTTTCCGCGCCTGAAGAAGAAGGCGACCCCTATTATGTTTTGATCGCGGGCGCCTTTAACGACAGCATGCGCGAAGACGACGGCCCGCACCTGCTTACGCTGGCCCGCATCGATGAAACCAACCATGTTATTACGCTTGTTAATTTGCCGAATAACATCGAAATGACCATGTCGGACGACGAATATCACATTTTGTCCTACGCGAAGTTGTTGGGCGGTAACGCGGAACTGGTAACCCAGGTTGAAAACCTGTGCGGCGTCGAGCTTTCCCACGTCGTGCTGCTCGACGACATGGGTTTTGTTGACATTGTCGACAAGATGGGCGGTGTTACGGTAGACCTTGCCCAGGAAGCCGACGACCCCGACACGGGTTCAATTTACATTCCGGCGGGCGTGCAGCACCTAGACGGCCAGCAGGCGCTCACCTTGGTTCGCTGCGACAACTACACCACGCCGCTCGATACGCGCGCAGAAGTGCAAGCACATGTGATTGAAGCGCTGTTGCAGCAGTTGTTGGCAAAGTCGCGTTTCGGCAAAATGACGTCGCTTGACGCGGTGGCGAAAAACATACAGACCACCATGTCTTTCGACGATTTGTGGCAGCTTGTTAAGTCGCTTGGTTCGGGCAACGACATTACCTTCTATTCGGGTATCGTGCCCGGGCAGATTTCGGTTGACCCCGACGGTACTTTCTACAGCGTTTCGCGTGCGCCTTTCGACAACATGATGGAAGCGGTGAAGGAAGGCCGCAACCCCGACGAAGCCGCCACGATTTCCGGCTTGACTCCCGACATTGTCCGCGTGAGCGTGAAAAATGGTGCCGGCATTGTAGGTGGCGCAGCAGACGTAGCTGCAGTGCTTGAAGCGGCGGGCTACCAAGTACCTACAACGGGCAATGCGGACAACTACGTTTACGACGAAACGCTCGTTATTTATAAGAGCGACTTGTATAAGCCGACAGCCGAAGATATCTTGTCTATTCTGGGGAATGGGCGCACGGTCGAAGCTGGTCTGTTCTACGAATTCGACGAAGATATCCTCGTCATCGTCGGTAAAGACTGGATTCCGATTAATTAAAGGGTTTCGGTAGGCATAAATCGCGACCGCTCCCGCTTGACGTTCGTTAACTTTTAAAGTGTAAATCGCCTTGCTGGCGATTTACGAAGTTTGAACTCTCGACATCGCTTTTATGCCTACCGAAACCCTTTATAGCCTAGGACCGTTCTCGAGGAAGAAGCGGCAGAACCAGCAGTTTTCTTTGACCGTGGCACTGCGGTCGACATCGGGATTCATGAGTGCGTCAAGGGCTTCGACGCGTTCGTAGGTCGGGCGCGTGCAATGCGTGTTATAGCAATCTGCGGGGCAGAATTCGCCCGGGGTATTATGCGGACAACGCGACTGCCACTCTTCGTCGCAGCCGCGTTCTTCCCAACATTTCATAATGAAAAGATTTCTGCCGTTCGAAAACGGCGGAGTACTGTTACTGTACGGGCACTACGCTCGTAACGCCAGGTACGCGTTCCTTCAAAATGCGTTCTACACCGTGGGCCAGCGTCATTTGGCTCATGGGGCAGCCCTTGCAGGCACCCTGCAGTTCCACACTTACCACGCCTTCGTCATTGACGTCGACCAGAGCCACGTCGCCGCCGTCGGCCTGCAGGCTCGGACGGATAAGCTCCAGTACGCTTGCAACTTGTTCCTTATCTACCATGATTTTCTCCTTCGCTTGAATTTCTCTTTGCTGCGCCATTCTACCACAGCGTACGTTTGCGGTTTATTACAAGTTCCTCACAGATGCCCCCTGCAGATGCGCATAAGCTATGAAGCCGCGCCTGTACAGGCGTGCGGGGGCACCCCTTACACATTCAGGTGCGCTACAATACCTTTTCGTTATGCTAAATGACCTCTTTCATAGTTTGGATCCGGTGGCCTTTACGGTGGGGCCTTTTTCGGTGCGTTGGTACGGCATTGCCTACGTGCTTTATTATTTATCGCGTCGCGAAGCATTGGCGCATCAAAGTGGGCGTCGACCAGGTTTCGACCATTATCATGTGGATAATCATTGGCGTTATTCTGGGCGCGCGCTTGGGTTACGTGCTGTTTTATGGCGGCGACTATTACGTGCAGAATCCGGGCAAGATTCTTATGTTTAATGAAGGCGGCATGAGTTTCCACGGGGGCTTAATTGGTGCCACGATAGGTGGGTTTATTGCGTCGCGCCAGCTGCGAATGCCCTTTATTACCCTGGCCGACTTGGTGGTTATTGGTGCCCCCATCGGTTTGTTCTTTGGTCGCTGTGCCAACTTTGTTAACGGCGAATTGTGGGGCGCGGAAACCAGCCTGCCGTGGGGCGTGGTTTTTGGCGGCTTAGCGGGCGATGTGCCGCGTCATCCCACGCAGCTCTACGAAGCATTCCTGGAAGGCATTGTGCTGTTTGCGGTGCTGTATGTTCTTTCGCGTAAGGTTCCAGCGCGCCCACGCGGCACCTTCTTGGGAACCTTCCTGCTGCTTTATGGCATTTTCCGCTTCCTCATTGAATTTGTGCGCCAGCCCGACGCGCACATAGGCTACCTGGCGGGTGGCTGGCTCACCATGGGCCAAGTGCTTTCCGTGCCGCTCGTGTTGTGTGGCATTGCGGTGCTTGTATGGGCGAATCGTGCGAAATTGCCCCAGCAAGGTGTCGAAGTTACCGACAAAACCGTATCATAGAGCCATACTGAAGGTGTCAGTTTACGTAAAAGGGGCGCACAAACGTGGCGCCTGAAAGAGAAGGAGAATCCTATGCTGAAGTTTTATAAGTGCGAACATTGTGGCAATGTGGCAGTTAAGGTGTACGACAAGAAGGTGCCGCTCATGTGCTGCGGCGAAAAGATGGTCGAACTGACGGCCAACACCACCGACGCCGCTACCGAAAAGCATGTGCCCGTGGTTGCTGTTGACGGTGCTAATGTCAGCGTTGTCGTGGGCGAAGTTGAACATCCCATGACCGAAGAACATCTGATCACCATGATCGTTCTGGAAACCAAGAAGGGCTTCCAGGTTGCTGAACTCACCGCCGAAGATGCACCGAAGGCAAGCTTTGCCGTTGCCGAAGGCGACGAAGCCGTGGCAGTGTATGAATACTGCAACCTGCATGGCCTGTGGGTCGCGACCTTGTAGTTCCGCTGTTTTAACAAACAGCGGACTAGCCAACGCTGCAAAGCAATAGCGCTTTACACTACGCCCTAACTATGGCTTGGCTCGTACCAAAGTACGGGCACTGCGCCAAGAGCGGGCGTATTGTTTTGCGCTATTACTTTTCGCTGGCACTTCGACTACCTACGCTTCCTCCCGTTCGCCTGTATGTTTCTCTATAATACTGAAGCATGAATACGACGTGTGACATTGCCATTGTCGGTGGCGGAGCAGCCGGCTTAGCGGCGACCATTGTTGCAGCACAGACGGCGCGCACTGCGGGTAAGCCGCTGCGTGTGGTGGTGCTGGAATCGAGCGACCGCGTTGGGCGCTCTATCTTGAAAACAGGTAATGGGCGCTGCAACTTTTCGAACCAGCATATTGCTGAAGGCCCTGCTTTGGTTGAATACCGCAACGCCGACTTTGTGCGCGCTGCCCTCAGTGCGCTCAATGCCGCACTCCCTGAACCAGACTTTAACGACCCCGTACTTGCCTTCTTTGAAGACCTGGGTCTTGAATGGCGCCAGGAAGAAGACGGGCGCCGCTACCCCTTGTCCAATAAGGCGAGCACGGTGCTCGATGTGTTGCGGGCAGAGGCAGTACGCTTAGGCGTGGAAGAAGTATGCGAAGCGCGCGTTGCTGCAGTAGAAGCGCCTGTGGAAGCAGGCAAGCCCTTCACCCTGCGCTTGGCCGACGGGCAATTCTGGCGCGCGGGAGCTGTAATTGTGGCAGCCGGTGGGGCAGCGGTGGAGCACATCGATTTTGCGGGCCTGCTTTCTAGCCCAATTATCAACCCCGTGCAGCCCACGCTTGGCCCCTTGGCGGTGGCGGAAGCCGACCAGGGCTTCACGCGTGAACTCGACAATATTCGCGTGCGTTGCTGCGTGTCTTTATTCCGCGAAGAAAACCCGGGGGGCGACACGCTTGTGCTTATGCGCGCCGAAACGGGCGAGCTGCTGTTCCGCCCCTATGGGGTTTCGGGTATTTGCGTATTCAATCTTTCGCGGCTTGCCCAGCCGGGTGACACCGTGCAAATTAACTTCCTACAAATGGCCGACTTCGACCATTCGCGTATTTATATTGATTCGCGGCTGGCAGGGCTTGCAGACCATCTGGGCCAAGCGCCCACTTACGAACAGTTTATGCGCGGCCTGGTGCTGTCTCGCGTGGCCGACACCTTGCTCAAGCGTGCGGGATTGAACGCGCAGGACGTGGCCGATGCCGAAGAGCTTTTCCAAATACTGTGCCTGTGTTCCTTTGAACTGGCGGGCATAGGTCCTACCGATGTCTGCCAGGTGCAGCGCGGTGGTTTCGTGCCCGAACAGTTCGACGCTTCGACCATGCAGGCGCTTGGACAGGCCGGGTTTTTTGTGGTGGGCGAAGCCTTCGACGTGGACGGTCCCTGTGGTGGCTACAACCTGCATTGGGCGTGGGCAAGTGGCATGCTTGCGGGCCACGCTGCCGCCTTGTCTTGTTTGGGAAAAATACCCCCGTCCCCTTTTCCCAAAAATGGGAAAAATCCTCCGACCCCAAATTCCCATTTTGGGGAGGAGTGAGAATGAAGCAGAACGCAAGACAGCAGGTAAAACATGCTTAAGGCAACGGGCATCCATATGCCGCTCGATGCCGAAGCGGCCTGTCGTGGTGGGCAAGCCATTACAGAAGGCGCGCTCGTCGAAGCGACCGCGCGGGCTCTGGGTATTCCTTCTGGTGAAATTCGTTCGCTGCAGGTGCTGCGGCGTAGTGTCGACGCACGCTGCAAGTCCCAGGTGCACTTCGTTGTTAATGCAGCAGTTGAACTTGCGAACGCAGAACGCGAAGCGGAACTCGTCGCCCATGGTTTTGCGGCGTATAAACCGTATGAGCCTTTGGAAATTCCTCTGGTAAACACCGCCCAGGATGAAGGCGAAACTTCCCGCCCCGTGGTGGTAGGCACCGGGCCCGCTGGTTTGTTCGCAGCCTTGTACTTAGCGCGGGCGGGTATGCGCCCCATCGTGGTTGAGCGCGGCGGCAATCGTCGAATCGATTTTGACAGATTGGAACGCGAAGTTGACGCGACCGCTCCCGTCAACCAAAGCGACGCCACGGACGGCGTAGATTATTCAGTTTAAAAATTTTTCGGAGGTTTTAA
>CAJOJB010000059.1 GCA_905234635.1 uncultured Eggerthellaceae bacterium
CGTCGCCATCATCGACTCCGCCCCGGATATGCAGGTCATCTCCGCGGCCATCCTGGGCGGCATCGCCTTCTACGGCGGCGCCGGCAACCTGGTGGGCGGTCTCATCGGCGTGCTGCTGCTGAACGTCTTCCGCAACATGCTCATCGTCATGGGCATCCCCACCTACTGGACCGTTTTTGCCCAGGGCTTTGTCCTCGCGGTCGCTCTCGTCATCGACTACGTTTCCAACACTACTGCGACCTTTAGCGAAGAACCGCTCAACCGCGTGGACAGCCTCGTATTTTCCTGGCTCGCATATACGCGCATTCCTGAAGAAATCCCTGCGTCTTGTACCGCCGAAGGCGAAAGCTTAGCCATCATCTGCAGCCAGGAAAACCTGCTTGGCTTAGTAGCCCCTGTGTACGACCCGCGTTCAACCGAGGCCCTCTTGCGAGCCGTTGCCGCAAGCCCGCGTTTTAAGGACGTGCGCGCTTGCCGCAGCGTGGACACTTGGTCGCGCGAAGGCGAAGTGCAGTTCAGCGCAACAACATTCGAACTGCCTGAAGCTGCAGGTGTCTATGTTGCTTTCCGTGGCACCGACGATTCGCTCGTGGGCTGGAAAGAAAACTTCAACATGGCTTTTACTGTGGTGCCCGCGCAAAAAGCCGCCACCGAATACGTGGAAGATGTCGCTGCGGACTACCCAAACGAACCCCTGTGGATTGGCGGACATTCCAAGGGCGGTAACCTGGCCATGTATGCCATGCATACTATTAAAGAAGCTACGCGCGACAAAGTCTTGAAGTGCTTCGACCACGACGCACCGGGCTTTTTAGAACACGCCAGTGCCGCCGAAGGCTGGGTGGACGAAACCGACGAAGACCGCATCGACAAAACAGTGCCCGAAGAATCAATCATCGGTCTGCTCTTCGACAGCAACACCCACGGCATTACTGTGGTCAAAAGCACCCAGCCAGGCATTCTGCAACACGCGCCCTTCACCTGGGTGGTGGAAGGCACAGACTTTGCTACTGCCAGCGCCGTCACTTACGACTCCTACCGCACGAACAAGCGGCTTAATGCGTGGTTAAAAACCATGAATACAGAAGAGCGCGAAAAGTTTATTGAAGTGCTCTACAAGCTGGCGAACGCAACAGGTGAAGTAACGCTTTCAGGCATTTCGAGCACTTTGAGGGACGGATCGTTGGACTTGTCACTACGCCGCCTGGACGGTCTGCCCGAAGCCGACCGCCTGTTCTTCATGGAAGCCGTGGACGACCTGGTGGCAACCCTGCTGTTGGGGCCAGCGCCCACCAAGCCTGAAACTCCCACCGAAAAGGCCGAAGCCGCAAAAGACAAAGTGGACGATATTACCGCCCACTTTGAAGATCGCTTGTCTAAGTTAGACAAATACGGGTTTTAGCTTCTGCGCTTTACACACGCTGGGCCACCAAAACGAAACTATACCGATTTGGCGCTGTGCCCGCTTCAGGTTTCCGCTTACTTAATTGTTAGCGAGTGGTGAAGGCGTTGTATACACGCGCGCCGCACATTCGGCATCCAGGTCGTAAAGGCCCTTGGCGTCGCTCCCGAACAGCTTCATGCGCGTAACCATGGTGTCGGCGTTGTCTTCTTCTTCCATCTGCTCGTCCACAAACCAATTTAGGAAGTTCATGGTGCGGAAGTCCTTGGCCTTGTGCGCAGCCTCGTAAATATTATTGATAAGCGAAGTCACCAGCTTTTCATGTTCAAGCGCCGCTTCCAGGGGTTCAACAAAATTCTTGAACGACTTCTTGGGCTGATCGATCTTTTTCATGGTGACCTTTTCGCCGTTTTCATGCAGGTACTTGCGGAAAATAAGTGCATGATCGCGCTCTTCGGCTGCCTGGATTTCAAAGTAGTTCGCATAACCAGAAAGGCCCTGTTCTTCATAGTAGTCTGCAAAAGTCAGGTACAGGTAAGCGCTGTAAAATTCGGCGTTGATCTGTTCGTTAATAAGCTTGGCGATGTTAGATTGCATGATGCCTCCTTGAGTCCTTTAAATCAGTAATGGAAACGGTGGTAATCCGGTGCCTATTATATCGCGCCTCTTACGTGTAACAAGACAAAGGGGAGGGGGCTTTGTCTGATTGGCGATTGTGCGAAAGCAGGCCTAGTATGCCCACGCAGACTAGCCGCGGGACAAATGACAACGAGCCCGACCGAAGTCGGGCGCGCTGCCAGAAAGGTATAGAGTGAAAGGATGATTGTTAACGCTTATCGGTAAGGTAGAGACCTACACGAATCTGATGCCAGGGGCTGCGCTTGGGGTCCACCTGCAAGACGCGCGCCTCAAGGACATCTTTATGACCGAAGAAGAGCAACATTCCAGGCATGCCATTTTCTTCACGCGGGACATAACCAAGCTTGACCTTCTTGTAATACAGTTCGATTGCATTAGGGTCATATGGGTTGTCGGGCTCGCCGACCATCTTCAGCTTTTGTCCAACCTCAAGCTTATCGAGTACCTGCGCGCCATCGTAGCGCTGAAAGCCCGAAACGTGGAAACTCGTTATCATTCTTGAAGGCTCGTACATAGTGAACTCCTTTCAACTGACATGACAATAATACGATTTCGACACCAAACTCTGAGTCCCATGGATGTCCCTATAAGGCTATAATTAAGAACATCGTTTCCAGGAGGTTTTTATGGCTGCCAACAGTAAACAAAAGCTTAAGCTTCTCTACTTGTATAAAATGCTCGACGAACAGACCGATACCGAACATGGTCTGTCCATGGCGCAAATCCTCGAAAAACTTGAGGGAGAAGGCATTACGGCTGAGCGCAAGGGCATTTACCGCGACCTGAATATCCTGCGTGAATTCGGGTGCACCATTAACACCATTCAGCGCATGCCTATGGAATACACAATGGAAAAAAGCGGGCTTGACCTTGCCGAGCTTACGCTGCTTTCCGACGCTGTGCAGTCAAGCCGCTTCCTTACCAAGCAAACGGCCGACCGCCTGAGCAAAAAGGTGGCAGCACTTGCCAGCGTGCACGAACGTGAAGCTTTGCGCGGGCGCGTGCATGTGGATGGCCGCGTGAAAAGCCAGAGCGATTCCGTTTTCTACAACGTGGACACCATCCACACCGCCATACACGAAAAGAAAAAAATATCTTTCCTGTATTACAAATACGACACCAATGTACAGCCGGTCATCCAGCATGGTGGCAAACCCTACGACCTCACACCCGTGCAGGTGGTCTTTGCCGACGGTTTCTACTATTTAATTACCTGGTCGGACAAGCACGAAGACTTCGTGCGATTCCGCGTGGACCGCATGCGCCTTGTGCAGGTGGGTACAGAAGCCGCCACGCGCAACCAACGCATTGCCAACTACGATCTGGAAGATTTCGCTTATCAGGCCTTTGGCATGTACGACGGCGAAGTGACGAAGGCCAAGCTGCTTGTAGCGCCCGAAGCCATGGACGTGGTGGTCGACCGATTTGGTACCGATCTGCGCGTTAAACGTATTACCGACGGCAGTGCCGAAGTTGCCGTGAGCGTGCGAAAGAGCGCTCAGTTCTTCGGCTGGATAGCGGGAACCAATGGCGCCATAAGCCTTATCGGACCAAAAGCGCTCGTCAAGGAATACAAGTCCTGGTTAAAGCAGCTGCTGAAGAAGGCGTAAGGACTGGACAGCTCGCCCTTCCCCAGTTCGTTTCCTGCGCTTTGCTGCGCCAAAGTTTTGGCTCACTTGGTTTAAGTGCGTTTCCAGCAAAGGTCGTATTGTTGGTTCGCCTGAAAACCCGCTGCATCCAGGTCGGGCATTATAATAACGCGGGCATGCGTGTCCACATCCCCCGACCAAATGGCAGTCGGTTTTGGCTCCAAGCGCATGACCACGTCACCATGTTCGAAGCGCAACACCGCAAGGCCGTCTTCGTACCATGTGTTAGTTAGGTCGTCCCATAGGCGGAAATTTTCGAGGACCATATTGTCGTTTTCCACCAAGTCGAGCCGTGGCGGCATGCCCTGAAATGAAAGCGACAACACCAAGCGCCCTTCCAAGTACACAGGCCCAGAACTAGGAGCGATATTTTCTAGGTATACGTGCTTGAGCGCACTAAGCCGCTCCGGTTCGTGGTTTGAAGTATCAGAGTGTTTCTTCGTTGTATTTGTGCGTCCCATTGCTTCGTTTCTCCTTACGTTTTTTGACATCATATTGCAAGGCACGCAGCGTTCGAGTCCACGCTATGGGACATAAAGAAGGTTTTCTACGCTCCATCGGCCATGTTGTAATCTGGAAGACAGCCTTGCAATCAGCCAGACAATCAAGCTTTAGAGCCATCGATGACAGCGATTTCATGAGACAATATCGCTTGGCTAAGTGTAAAATGGTGGTGGCGAACAAAACCAAACAAGGAGGCCAACATGGAATTCGAAGAATTGACCCCTGAACAGCGGGAAAAGGCGCTTTCCTGCAAGACCCCTGAAGAACTGCTTGCCCTAGCCCAAGAAGAAGGCTACGAGCTTACCGAAGAACAACTCGGTGGTATTGCTGGCGGCTGGATATCATGCCCAGGCGTTTGCGAGGAAGTTGGCTGCGTGGGCGACTCTTGGTGTTAAACAAGCCAACGAGCACACGCGCGTAATGCCGCAGCAAACAAAGAAACCCTACGTCGAAAGCTTCACCAAACGCCTGAGCAAAATAGCTGCGAAGCCCAAGCTCGACGTGCAGGTATGTGATCACTGTAATCTGTGCTGCGCAGGATGTCTGCATTTTGCGCCCTTGGCCGAAGAACGCTTTCTTGATCTTGATGAATACGCGCACGACCTGGAGCGCCTTGCTGCAATAGAAGGCATCGACGGTTATTTCAAATCTGTCGTGCTGATGGGCGGCGAGCCGCTCCTGCATCCAAACCTTATTGAAGTGGTGCGCACAACGCGAGCCTTCCTGCCAGACGAAAACATCGACCTCTGTACGAACGGGCTTCTGCTTAAGCGTATGGACAGCGACTTCTGGGCTGCACTTGCCGAATGCGGCGTGACCCTTGTTATTTCTCCCTACCCTATCAATGTTGACTATGAAGGCCTTGCGAAGCTCGCGCATTCCAAAGGCGTGCATACGGAATTCGCAGGTGACATTACGGACACCACAGAGGGCAAGCAGGCGTTTATCCGGCTCGCACTTGACCCAGAAGGTGGCTGCGACCGAGCGCAATCCTTCACGTCCTGCCCCTTCGGCGGCTGTTACCTGCAGCTTTCGCGTGGGGCGATATGGCCATGCCAGGTAACGGCGCTCCATGGCGCCTTCGCCCAGCGTTTTGGCTACGAAATGCACGACGAGCCAGATGACTCCCTTGCACTGGATGCCATTGGGTCTGCAGAAGACATCGAAGATTTTCGCCGCAGGTCACACCCCATGTGCCGCTATTGCAACAACGACGCACTTACGGTTGCTCCCTGGGGGCAGTCGGAGCTTGTAGCGGAAGAATGGCTCGCACAATAATTGACAGGGAACACAGGACCCAGTTCCCTGTAATCCCCAATAAAACTCTTGGACGATTTTGGTCGCTTGCAGTAAAATGTTTAACGTGATAAGTCAATTGAGGAGGTGTTCAATGAGCTCTGAAAACCTGCGAAGCCCCGAATTCTTAGAGAAGCTGAAATCTGTGAAAACCACGGAGGAACTGATGGCATTTGTCCAAGAAGAGGGCATAGAACTCACTGACGACCAACTTAAGGCTGTTTCTGGCGGAGCCCACACCTGCAATGATGTTGTCTGCTGGGAAGTTTGCCCCTTCCTTGACTTACTCGAAGCGGGTTTTCTCGTCTAGCCAACTCAAGGGATAATAGAAACATAAAAACACAGGACCCAGTTCTATGTGCCGCTGTCCCATCCTCGGGTGAATTGCCCCTGTGATGGTGCTTCCACTTTGCAATTACGAGCAGCATGACTTTGCAATTACGGGCAGCATGACTTTGCAATTACGGGCAGCATGACTTTGCAATTACGGGCAGCATGAGTGCGTGGGTTAGTATTTGAAAACCTTGTTATAGCCGAGACGCTCAAACGGCATACGCATGCCGGACAAAACCCCGAACTGTATTTCTACCGCGACGACAGTAAGATTGAGGTTGACTTTATCGATGTCACAGACCGATCTGCGCCAGAATTGATTGAAATCAAGTCTACGACATCGTTCAAGGCGGATCTTGCGCGGCACTTGGAAAGTGTTGGCGACCTGCTTGATATTCCCAGGGAAGGCCGCAGTGTTGTCCTGCGCTCAGATGCAAGTTATGTGGTTAATGGTGTTACGTTTTGGTCGGCGCACGACTGGCTGATGCGCTGATTACCAACTCATTTGTCCTGCTTGTAGGTAAATCTTCGTGTCGAGGAACTTATTTGCACGCACACGGAACTTCGCAAACATAGGGATGCAGTAGAGCGCTTGTGAAACAGTGCCATTTTGTACCGCCTTCGAAAACATGATGTCTGAAATATGTTGCCATCGGGTGTCGGCGGAATGTAGCTCCATAGCGAATTCCATAAGCTGCGCTGCTTCGCCACCAGGTTCCCATAGTTGGCGCGCCACACTTGCAGGCGCGAGGGGAAATTGGGCGGAAATACCCACGGTTTGCCCAAGCGTTTCGTCGGACAGGATATCAAACTGAAGCTCCATGTCGAAGGAAGATGCTGCCACTTCAGCACCAACGCGGCAGACCGCTGTGCCTTCGACGGCAAAGCCAATGTTTTGGAAGTCATCTTCAAGCCTTGCAGGGTTGACAGCATAGGTGTGTTTTAAGTCCTTGTCGACAAAGCAGTCAACTCGAACGGGGGCGCCTGGCCTGCCTGGATGCACGCCGAAGTACCACACGTGCCAGCCCTGCGGAAGACGCTTTACGAAGTCATGGTAGAGCGCCGCTGCTTCTGGCCTGCCCACGTGTGCGAAGAAGCCCTCAGCGTCAAAAGCTTTGGCAGCATTCACGTTAACGTGCACAGCAGGGGCATCGATACGGCCGTCGCCTATATCGTAAGCAAGCGCAAGTCCGCCACCCTCGCGGGGTTCGGATGCATACCAATTCAATAGTTCACCGTGGCCGTCCAGAGCACTCGGGGCAAAGGGGGCATGTTCATGTATGTCTTCGTTGCTGTGCNACGCGGCTGGCCTGTAAGCGGAATTTCGAACCAGAGGATGGGTGCCTGCGTGCCAAGTGAAGCACGCTGAAATGCCTCCTGGGCGAGCGGGGTATTCGTCCCAAACAGGTCGTGTTCTGCGTCCTTTGAAGCAAGGCGGTACAAGGTTTCGTACGTTATGCTTGTTTCAACGCTCATGCTTCCACCTCGCCGGCATACAATCTGAGGTAGAACTTCGCTGGTTGCGCTATAGCCCCAGCAAACTTAACTTTCGCGTAGTTGAACAGGCAGCAAAGGGCGAATCTGCCCTGGGTCTCGTCTTCGCGGTCGAAGGGAACATGGCGGGCAAAGGCTGCGCCCGCAATAAGCTTCCAGCGATCGTCTGCCAGCCCCCAGTCCTGCAAGGTGGTGCAGATGTGGGCGCCGTAGCCGCTTTCCATACAAGCACGGGCTTCGCTTGGTTTCGTTTCATTAAACGAAAGGGACAACCCAAACACGTCGCTGAGTGTTCCGTCGGGCATGATGTCGAACTGGAAGTCAATGGACGGCGCAAGCGTAAGGAAGGTACTGCATTGTTCGAGCATTTCGCTGTTGTAGGCGAAAAAACCAATTTGATCGAACTGTGCGGCAAGGAGTGCGGGGTCCTTGGCGCATGCCTTTTGGATGTCGTCACCCAGGTAGCCGCCGATGCGCATCGGAGTTCCCGGCCGTCCTGGGAAGAGACCCACATAGGCTGGCGGCCAGCCTTCGGGCATGCGGTCGGCTACTGCGACGAAACTTTCCGTCCGGGCGCCTTCGCCGATGGATTCCAGAAATGGCGCAATCAGGTTAGAGTGTCGCTCTGTTTCGCCAGATGACGTGTCCAACTCAATTCCGCAGTTTGCACTCACGCCTCTAGCGCAGACGTCCGCAAACCAGTCAAACATTGCCTGGTAGCCAAACCCTGCCCCTGGTGCAAACCGCGAGCCGGGCTGAATGGTGTGGTGAACCGAAAGCAAGTCGAAGCCCGGGGGGCCCAGGAGGGGAAACTCGAGGTAAGCATCTGGATAGTCGTCGCCTATGAGCGTGTGTTCGTAAACACCTCGTGCGATGTCGAAGCTATTCCCGAACAGCGCTTCGCCTCTGCCGTCTTTTGCAGCAATTGAATACAACGCGTCGAACACCGTCATCTGTGATGGTTTTCCGTCCATGTTTATAGGATAGCACCCATATTGCTTCATTAGTGCCCCGTTTGGGTGTGGATAGCCCCCTGCACTCGAAAGAGGTGCCAATTTGTAGGCTTAGGAGTGTTACCCACCTGGACGTAGAGCACCTCACCCTCGCGCAGGCAGACGAAGTCGACTTCTTTCTGATAGAGCTTGCCGACGTGCACGGACCATCCGTCGTGCAGCAGTTGCAGGTATACGGCATTCTCGAATACGCGCCCAATGTCCGACTCGCGATAGCCCATCAGGTACGAGCGCAAACCTGTGTCAACGATGTATTGTTTGGGCAACGTGCGAAGAAGCGCCTTGCCGTGCAGGTCGTAACGTTTCGTAGGATAGAACACGTAGGCGTCATTGAACGCTTTCACATAGGCCGCGACAGTCTTATCCGTGACTTTCATTGTCCGAGAAAGAACGTTCGCCATACTGTTGGCCGACATGGTATTCCCAACATTGTCTGCGAGATATTCGCATATCAACCGCAGCAAGTCGGGATTACTTATGGCACGCTCGGTGGCATTTCTTTCCCTGTCGAGAATATCGCGTACCACGACCGTCTCATAGAGCGACGAGGTCGGTATCGCGGAACATGAGTGCGCGGCCCAAGTAAGTGGGACGCTGGATTAGCTGTGTCGCCATAGGGTGTCCATTCCGAAAATAATAATAAAGTTAGATTTTTCGGAACTATAGCGCAAAACCTTGGATTGTTGTTTGGAAATACATGTAACACAGGGAACAGTCCCCCCTGTATTCCCCCTGTGTTGCAGCGGGCACGCTAGGACAATTCCAAAAAATGCGCGTATAAGAGGTATAAGTATCTATGAGGAGGAACCCCTTTTCTGTAATCACCCGAGAAAGAAACCTTTTGGCTGAAATCCCCCTAAAACTTAACTGCTAGTTTACTTTTATTTATTCCGCAAATAGTGCCTGCCCTATAAATTCTTCGCCTTCACCTAAGCCAGGCGGGCATAAAAACACCGCAGAGCCTTCATACTTCATGTATTCCAAAAGAAGCGTATTTTGCATCTTTTCCATGATGTCAACGAAGTTCGTGTTGGGGTCGCGTGCATACGCTATAAACGCAAGCCCCGCGTCAAGGTTGCCCAGCCTGTCTATACCTTCCATATAGCTATAACTGCGCCTAAGCATGGTGCGGTCGTTGTTCGTGGCGGCACCAACAGCATGCTGATGCGACTCTTTGGGAACAAGTAAATTTCCCGCCTCGTCAACTGCTTCGTAGTCTACTTCATCGAATTCTTCGCCACCAGAAAGAGGACCACCAGAAAGTTTTGCTCTCCCGAAGGCTCTTTCTTGCTCAGAAAGGATAAGGTTATCCCACACTTCAACCATCAAGCGAATGCGACGTATGCAGAAAAAAGATCCGTTTGCAAACAGGTCTCCACCAGGGTCTTCAGGATGAATCCATACGTTTTCGTAGAGCTTTTCTTCGTCTTCACGTAGCTGGCTCGCCTGTGTCCCATCGCGAAATCCAAAGATATTGCGAGGCGTATGACCCTTGCCCGCACTTGAAAAGGTGCCAGCATATCCAGATTGCAACCATTTCACGGTAACCAAGCCAAATCCCAGCTTCGTAAACATATGAATCGCATGAATGGCAACCGTAGGATCTTCGGCGCAGGCCATAATCATGAGGTCGCCCCCGCAGCGTTCTTCCTGAAGAAAGTCACCGGCTACTTTGCGCATTTGATGAATCAAGGTTTCAGGCTTTTTGCCGTCCAAACCAAAACGCGGATTGCCGTCTGCGTCTTCAAACATCGACGCACCAAAGCCAAAGGTTACGGTAAGGCCATAGGGGCCCAAGTCGTAGGCTTCGCCTGTGTCGCCTGGCGCTTTGTGTTGGTCATCCCCTGCAGAAAGAGGCGTCTGTCCACTCATCATAGCTTCAGCGGCGCTGGTCCACGACTTCAGCAGTTCCACCAACTTCTTGCGACTTGTAGTGAGTATTCTGTAGGACACCAGTTGCATATTTTGCTGGGCTGGCGTCAGGATTCCTGGCTGATACGTCCCTCTGAAAGGGAATTTTTTGTCCATGAGTTCGGCATCGACCAGACCGCGGGCTTGGCCCTCCGGGTGGCCCATAAAATAGCCACCCGTAAGGCCTGCCGTCATCACACCGACACCGCCTAAAAGTGCTTCGCGGCGTGTAACGTTCATCTATTACTCCTCGCTATCTTCTGCTGGTGCGATACCAAGAACGGTGCTTGTAAGCTGAGCAAGGGGGTTGCGCAGCGCGTTTACTTGGTCGGAAAGTTCACGGATTTCTTCGTCACTTAGTTCGTTATAGTATTTGTATCCCGCTTCTGCGCTGCCGTATTTGGCAAGAAGTTCATTCATGGTATCAAGCTGGGATTGGATTTCTTGCACCAGTTCGGGGTCTTTCATTTCGGCTATCTTTTTCACGTTACCATAGGCAACCATGGCGCCTTCAACGTTAGCCTGGAAGTCCCACAGGTCGGTGCGGCTAAAGGCTTCTTCTTCACCCGAAATTTTACTTGTAGCAACTTCTTCCAGCAGGCCTATGGCACCATTAGAGATGTCGTCAAGCCCAACTTCGAAATCGCTTGCAGTCACCATGTCATAGAGCTTTTGTGTATCTGCCATGAGCTGATCGGCAACCTGGGCTCGCTCCTCGTCGGAAAGGCCCGTGTAGTCTTCGTCTTCATTGCCTTCAAGCCAGGTATCTTTAGAATCTTTCCACAGATCTTTTTCAATCTTGTGCCAGCCACCCCAGGGATGTTCGGTATCGTCGTTTGCCGTCCAAGTGTCACCTTCATTGAGGTCAGCTTCGCGGTAGTCAAGCGCGGGGTCTATGTCGCCAAATGCTTCAGCTGTTGGCTCAATTCGTTCGTAGTACATGCGTGTGGGCGCATAGAGTTCGCGCGCATTTTCAAAGTCGCCCGCTTTATAGGTATCAACAAAGCTTTGGGTTGCAGCAATCAGCTGTCCTGCCTGGTCTTGGATATAGGCAGTGTAAAGCTTCACGGCTTCGTCGCGCATTTCCTGTTCGTCGGCAGACACTTCAATTTCAACGCCAGAATCAACAACGTTAAAGTCACGCACATCCACGAGCGCACCAACCATATTGGTCTTGGACGCAGTGTAATAATGCCCAGGTTCCAAAATAACCGTTACTTCAACCGGCTGACCAGGGGTGATGTTTTCACGCTCGGACACAATTTGCAGACGATCTTCCGCAAGGATTTCAAATTCGTTAGCCTGCGTGCCTGAATTCACCACATTAAAGGTTACAACGCCCGAACCCACTTCAGCTGGGGTAACTTCGCAGCTATCGTCGGTGATAACAACCTCAACGGTGCTGGCTGGAGTTGAACTGCTTTCTGCTTCTGGAGCCGTGCTGGCAGAAGCTTCTGCCTCGCTTGTAGTCTGCGTTTGTGCATCTGCACTGTTTGTTGCACCAGTGCTAGCACACCCAAAAAGCGCAAGGCTTGCTAGGCATGCGAGTGCAGCAACAAGCACAAGCGCCTTACTTGACAATGTCTTTCGTTCTACAGAAAAATTCATCGAGTTTCCTTTCTTCTTATTCTTACGGAGGCCACACACAGGCAGCCCCGCTTTTACCAAAGTTATTTACTGCAACACGGCTATGGCGTAGCGGGCAACGGACTTTCGCCACTCGAATCTATATCAACACGCATACTGCCTTCGCCACTGTCAGCGCCTTTACGCTTTCGCATAATCTGTACGGTAAAGACCACCAATGCAATAACGAGATATATAAGCCAAGCAACAAATTGCCAGGTTGTCGGTGAAAAGAGATATTGAACATTGAAGAATGCGTTGAGAAGAACAAACCACCAGGTTCCTGCAACACCCTGAATAAGGGGACTCTTATCATAGAGATAGGTATGCCAACCAGGGATAATATTAGCTTCCTGCAAGTCCCCTATGCCATACATAAGGATGCCGGCAGCAACAAATATCAGAAGATAGCCTGTAACGTTAAAAAACGTGTGGAGATTAATAGCAGAAAAACCCTTGTAAACCAGATATCCAATGATGACAGCAGCAACCAACCCAGACCACACGCCTAGAATGGGGCCGTACACCGCATTGGTTGCGGTTGATTTAATCACGGCCCAAACAAAAATTGCCGTCTCTATGCCTTCGCGTGCCACCGAAATAATAGCTATCCACACCAAGGCCCATGTCGATCCGCTTTCGAGTGCTGCAGCTGCCTTTTCTTTAACGCCTGCGCCAATTTTTGAAGAATTATTTCCCATCCAAAAAATCATCCAAGTAACGAAGGCGACGGCAACAAGAGAAAGCACCCCGCCAATTATTTCTTGTGCTTGGAAACTAATGCTTGAAGAACCCCACGTCCACAGAGCACCTAAGGCTAGCGGCACCGCAGCTGCAATAGCTACACCAATCCAAAGCGGTCGAATAACATCTTCACGACCGACTTTTTGTAGATAGGTAATAAGAATGCCTACTATGAGCGCAGCTTCAACACCTTCTCGAAGAGCAATGAGAAAATTGGGTACATAGGCTTCCAAGTTGCTTTCCTTTCCCTTTGCGCACGTATGGTCAGCATACGCTAACCGTTGAGGCAAAAAAGTGGCCTTTTGAAGGCCAGGTACTAATATAGTTAGCGTTTGCTAACTTGTCAAATAGTTTTTTAGCTTTTTCGACTCTCGGCAAAATATGTTAGACAGGGCACCAATATGTAGTAGTCTATTGCTAAGGCAAACACTGGCGAGGAGTCCCCTATGAAACTGCAAGAATCGGGAGAGATGTATCTCGAGGCGGTCTACGTTCTTTCTCAAAAATCTCAAGCAGTACGCGCGATTGATATTGCGGAATATCTCAATTACTCAAAACCTTCGGTAAGCCGTGCCTTGGGAATCCTTAAGGACGAGGGTCTTATTAAAAAAGATTCAGCGAACCATATAGCACTCACCAAAGCTGGCAAAATACTTGCAGAACGTATATATGAACGCCACACGGTACTCAGCAAGATGCTTAGCATGCTTGGTGTCGACGAAGAAACAGCTATCGAAGATGCCTGCCGCATTGAACATTACATAAGCGATACAAGCTTCAAGGCTATTAAAGCCCATATGAAACAGTATGAAAAACAGAATGCTCGAATATGATGCTGACATCCACGTTTGCGGCCTGAATCTGCACGCCGGCTTGGCGAGAAACCGAAAGGCCTTACCCGAACGACAAGGAGACGCGACAAATGGAATTCACGGAAATGGGGCTGCAAAATGGGAAAACCCTGATGCTGCTGCCGGGAACGGCCTGTGATTACCAGACGAATTTCGGCACTGTGTTGGATCGACTGGGAGAAAAATACCATCTGATCTGCGTAAACTACGACGGCTTTGACGGAAGCGACATTGTTTTCCCCGATATGATTACGGTCACGGAGAAGATAGAAGAATACGTGAAAGAGAAACACGGGGGACGCTTGGATGGCGCAATCGGCTCCTCTTTGGGCAGCAGCTTTTTGGGTCAGCTGATCCAGCGAGAAAATATCCATGTCGATCACGGTATTTTCGGAAGCCCGGACTTGGACCAGAGCGGAAGGTTCAGCGCCTGGCTGCAATCGAAACTGGTGGTGCCCCTTCTGACCAGCTTTACCGGAAACAAAAAGAAGCAGCTGAAAACCAGGGAAAAACTCAAGAGCTTTTTCGAAATGAGCGACGAAATGGCGGATAGGTTCATGGAGTGCTTCGCAAAATTCAACCCAGAGTCTATCAAAAACGAGTATTACACAGATCTAATCACCTGGCTCGAGGACGACATCGACGTGGAGAACACGAAAGTCCATTTCATCTACGCGAGTAAAATGGGAGAGAAATACCTGAAGCGCTATAAAAAGCATTTCCATAATCCGGACATCCGGGAATTTGACATGCAGCACGAGCAGTGGCTCTTTGGAGGAGACCAGTATGCTGTGCCGGTGCTGAGGGCAATCGATGAGTTTATGGAAAC
>CAJOJB010000060.1:0-10512 GCA_905234635.1 uncultured Eggerthellaceae bacterium
GGTTTCGCTCCAGCTGAAAACTTCGATGCAGACCGCGTCCGCGATCAATTTGTATCTGGAATTGGTGACGGTGGTGGCGGTTCGCGTGTTACCAATCCTCCTCGTTACCACATTAATCGCATGAATCTGGATGGCACGCAGGTGCTTGCCATAGAGGTTTTTGAATCCGACGCGTCCCTGAAACCTTGCTATATAACAGAGCGCGGCGTTCAGGCAGGGAGCTTCAAGCGCATAGACGACAAGGACATTCGGCTTTCCCCGGCAGAGATTTATGAACTGCAGCACGTTCTTACGCTTTCTGAAGCAGATAAGTCCGTTGTCGACGGCGCCACAATCGAAGACCTCGACATGCAGCTTATTGAAGAAACAATCAAGCTGGGCAAAAAGCAAGGGTCGCGTATATTTCAAGGTGCCACAACTCGCGAAAAACAGCTTTCGCGTCTTGGGGTAACTAACCCGTCTGGTCAGGTTGTGCTTGCGGGTTTGCTTGCATCGGGTTATTACCCGCAGCAGTTTTTCCCCTTGCTTGTAGTAGATGTCACTGTTCACCCTGGCTTAAAAAAGGGTAAAGAGGGAGCCCTCCGTTTTCTCGATCGTGTAATTTGCGAAGGACCACTGAATGCGGTTGTTGGCGATGCTGTTTCATCCACAATGCGAAATCTGCGCGTTGCATCTTACGTCGAAGGCTCTTCCCGAATCGACCGACCGGAAATACCTGAAGAGGTTCTTCGGGAGGCTATCGCTAACGCTGTAGTACACAGGGAATATAGCGAATACTTTCAGGGCCAGTCTGTTGTTGTCGATATATATCCAGACCGAGTTGAAGTAATAAACCCTGGTGGCCTATGGGGAGGGAAGACAGTCGAAACTCTTGACGATGGAATTTCGTGTTGTAGAAATGCCTTCCTTATGAAAGTACTTCGCTCTTTGCCTGCATCTAAAGAAATGGGGGTGCGTGTTGAAGGGCAGGGGTCGGGCATTGCCATGATGAAAAACATACTGCATGAATTACAACTACCCCAACCGCGATTTGACGCGGGAGCAGACTATTTTAAAGTCGTGTTTTGGCGCGCTGAAAACCAGCGTTTAAACGAAAGCCAGGTACCTACCGAAAAGAGCATTTATCAAACTTCAGACGAGCGCGTAAAAGCAGCCTTGTCTACAACCCAAGCGCGTAGCGTCCATGAATTGGCTGAATCGACGGGTATAAAAATCGACACTGTTCGTAGCATTCTTCGCAGGCTTATCAGCGCGGGTTCCGTTGAAGCTACTGCGCCTTCCACGAGCAAGAAGCGCAAATACCTCCTTGTTTTATAGCGTGTTTACCTTAAGCCGCGATTTTGAAAGCATACTATGCATTAGAAGCCAAGGTGAAATTACCACTGCCCGTGGTCTGAATGCCTTATTCTTGAATCGCGCTCCAAAGCGGGGGAGTTTTGCTAGAATCAGCAGTGCAAATTAAGCCGACGTTTCATTTTGGAACGGCGCATGATTCAAGGAGAATAAATTTATGAATATCGTGCTCTTAGGTGCTCCCGGTGCGGGCAAAGGTACGCAGGCGGCCAAGCTGGTTGAACAGTACAAGCTGTGCCATATTTCTACCGGCGACATTCTGCGTGAAGCCGTGAAGAATCAGACCGAACTGGGCGTGAAGGCCAAGGGTTTCATGGACGCCGGCGAACTGGTTCCCGACGATCTTATTATCGACCTCATGAAGGAACGCATGGAACAGCCCGACACGTCTGAAGGCGTTATCCTGGACGGCTTCCCACGCACGACTACCCAGGCGGTTGCCCTGGACTCTACGCTGTCTGAATTGGGCCGTCCGCTCGATGCCGCGCTACTCATTGACGTTGAAAACGAAGCCATCGTCAAGCGCCTCACGAGCCGCCGTATGTGCCGCGAATGTGGCTACATTGGTTCGACCAAAGACGGCGACACCTGCCCGAAGTGTGGCGGCGAAATGTTCCAGCGCGACGACGACAACGAAGAAACGGTGCGCAACCGTCTGGACGTGTACGACAAGTCCACGGCACCGCTTATCGACTACTACCGCGGCAAGGACTTGCTGCTCAGCATCGACGGCGACCGCGACCCCGACGTTGTTTTTGCCGACGTGGTTGCTTCACTCGGCTTGTAGAATTTCGCGGTTAAACCATGGGCCAAATTGGGTTTTTTGAATGGCAGGCTTATGCCGAGTCATTGGCGTTCATGGGCAATTCCTTGCTGGGAACTATGCGCCGTACGCCTAAGGTAGGTCTGCGTAAAAACTTCTGGAGTAAGTTTCCCACTTTCGGAAGCGACGAGGTGGCCCGTGCATGCGCGGCCATGGAAGCATATGTTGTGCATCTGGGCGAAGCAGAAGATGCTATCGCCGAGATTTCGGATGAATACACCCACCTGTTTGTTGGAGAGCCTAAGCCGGCTGCGCCACCTTGGGAAGGCTTTTACCAAGATGAAGAAAGCGAAGCTGGCTTGGGGCAATCCGCTTTTAAAATGCGTGAGCTTCTGCGCAATGCAGGGCTCGAGTTGAAGAATGTCAACAATCAGTACGAAGACCATGCGGGCATTGAGCTCCTGTTCCTTTCGGTGCTTTGCACGCGCATTGCCCAGGGCGAAGTGCCCGACGCCGTACCGGCCGAACCCAAAGATGTACATGACTTCCTTGAAGCACATTTGCTTACCTGGATAGACAAATTCCAGGCAGCGGTTGCCGCGGAAGCACCGGGCGCTTATTATGATTGCTTGCTTGGCGTGTGCACGGCGCTTCTGCGTGCCATGTACGCTGAACTCACTCATTAGTTCCCAGTCTGAAACGGCAAGCCAAAGTGGTAAGCCAAAGCGGCAAGTCTAAAACGCCAAGCATGAAACGGCTGAGCTTATAAAATCCTCCGATTGCATTTCGTCGCTTTTCAACAATAAAAGTAATCTCAAAAACAATAGGTTAAAGCATAAAAAAATAAACCCATTTTGTATGACTCGTATATAATGGGTAACAGGTCATTAAAGGGCGTGAACGTCATGCTCTTTGTAAAAATCAATTGGCCGCTTCCCAAGCGAGGGGAAGCAGAACTATCAGCATAAGGGGGTTTTTATGGCCAAAAGAAAATTCCAGTCCATGGACGGTAATACCGCCGCAGCGCATGTAAGCTATGCGTTTACCGAAGTTGCCGGTATTTATCCTATTACACCGTCCAGCCCGATGGCAGACATGGTGGACATCTGGTCTGCTCAGGGTCGCAAGAACATCTTCGGTACTACCGTTAAGGTGTGCGAAATGCAGTCCGAAGGCGGCGCCGCTGGTGCTGTCCATGGTTCCTTGGCTGCCGGTGCTATGACAAGCACCTACACGGCTTCCCAGGGCCTGCTGCTCATGATTCCTAACATGTATAAGATTGCAGCCGAAATGCTGCCCACCGTTTTCCATGTAAGTGCCCGTACTGTTGCTACTCAGGCACTTTCTATTTTTGGTGACCATTCCGACGTTATGGCTTGCCGCCAGACCGGTTTCGCCATGCTCGCTGAAACCAATGTCCAGGAAGTTATGGACCTTTCCGCGGTTGCCCACCTGGCTGCCATCAAGGGTCGCGTTCCCTTCCTGAACTTCTTCGACGGCTTCCGCACCAGCCACGAAGTCCAGAAGATTGCTGTTTGGGACTACGACGAGCTGGCTAAGCTCACCGACTTCAAGGCCGTAGACGCCTTCCGCGCTCACGCCCTGAACCCCGAGCGTCCTGCCATGCGCGGTTCGCACGAAAACCCGGACATCTTCTTCCAGCACAGGGAAGCTTGCAACACGCTCTATGAAGAACTTCCTGCCATCGTGGAAGAATACATGCACAAGGTGAACAAGAAGATTGGCACCAACTACGAACTGTTTAACTACTACGGCCACAAGCAGGCCGACCGCGTAGTGGTTGCCATGGGCAGCTTCTGCGACGTGCTCGAAGAAGTTATCGACTATCTGAACGCTCATGGTCAGAAGGTTGGTCTGGTGAAGGTTCGCCTGTACCGTCCGTTCGTTGCCGAAAAGTTTGTTGCTGCCCTGCCTAAGACGGTTAAGAAGCTTGCTGTTCTCGACCGTACCAAGGAACCCGGTGCTGGCGGCGAACCTCTGTATCTCGACGTCATGACCGCTCTGGCTGAACAGGGCCGCCTGGCTGGCCTGACCGTTGTCGGTGGCCGCTATGGTCTTGGCTCCAAGGACACGCCTCCAAGCAGTGCCTTCGCTATCTTCGACGAACTGAAGAAGGCCAAGCCGGCTCGCGAATTCACCGTGGGTATCGTGGACGACGTAACGCATCTGTCCTTGCCCGAAAAGGAAAACACGCCCAACGTTGCCGATCCTTCTACCATCGAATGCAAGTTCTGGGGTCTGGGTGGCGACGGTACGGTTGGCGCCAACAAGAACAGCATCAAGATTATTGGTGACCACACCAACAAGTACGTACAGGCTTACTTCCAGTACGACTCCAAGAAGACGGGTGGCGTTACTGTTTAGCACTTGCGTTTCGGCGACAGCCCCATCCGTTCTACCTACTATGTAAATCAGGCCGACTTCGTGGCATGCCACAACCCGTCCTATATTATTAAGGGCTTCAAGATGGTTCGCGACGTTAAGCCGGGCGGCACCTTCCTTATCAACTGCCAGTGGACGCCTGAAGAACTTGACAAGCATCTGCCCGCCGTTGCAAAGCAGTATATTGCCAAGAACAAGATCAACGTTTATCTGATCAATGCTATCGACCTGGCCAAGGAAATTGGCATGGGCAAGCGCACCAACACCATTCTGCAGTCTGCCTTCTTTAGCCTGGCAAAGATCATGCCTCAAAAGCAGGCCATCCAGTACATGAAGGACGCTGCTACCAAGTCCTACCTGAAGAAGGGTCAGGACATCGTGGACATGAACCACAAGGCTATCGACCTTGGCGCAACCGCTTATGTCAAGATTGACATTCCTGCCAGCTGGAAGACGGCAACCGACAAGACTTCTGCACCGAAGTACAAGGGTCGTCCCGCACTGGTTAAGCAGGTTACTGAAATTATGGATCCTGTTGCCCACATGGACGGCGACAGCCTGCCTGTTTCCGCATTCATGCCGCATATCGACGGCCAGTTTGAAACTGGTGCTGCTGCTTACGAAAAGCGTGGCGTAGCCGTGACCGTTCCTACTTGGGATGCCGAAAAGTGCATCCAGTGCAACAACTGCGCCTATGTCTGCCCGCATGCCTGCATCCGCCCCTATGGTCTTACCAAGGCAGAAGCCAAGGCTGCTCCGAAGGTCACCAAGATGGCCGAAGGCAAGGGCAAGGCTATGGCTGGTCTGCAGTACACGCTGGCTATTTCGCCGCTCGACTGCATGGGTTGCGGCGTCTGCATCGGCCAGTGCCCGACTCAGGCCATCCAGATGGTTCCCACCGAAGGCGAACTGGCTCAGCAGAAGGCCTTCGACTACTGCGTCGAAAAGGTGTCGCGTAAGCCGAAGCTTGAAGGCACCACCGTTAAGGACAGCCAGTTTGCTCAGCCGCTGCTTGAGTTCAGCGGTGCCTGCGCCGGTTGTGCTGAAACGGCCTATGCTCGCCTGGTTACCCAGCTCTTCGGCGACCGTATGTATATCGCCAACGCTACCGGTTGTTCTTCGATTTGGGGCAACCCGGCCGCTACTTCGCCTTACACGGTGAACAAGGACGGTCATGGTCCTGCCTGGAGCAATTCGCTGTTTGAAGACAACGCTGAACATGGCTATGGTATGCATCTTGGACAGCAGGCCGTACGCAACAACCTGAAGCAGAAGACCGAAGAACTTATCGAAGGTCGCTGCGCTGAACCGCTGAAGCGTGCTGCTAAGGCATGGCTGCGCACCATGGACGACGGCGAAGCCAACAAGGCTGCTACCGAAAAGTACATCGAGCAACTGAAGAAGAGCAGCTCTGCTCTGGCTAAGGAAATCCTTTCCAAGAGCGAATTCCTCACCAAGAAGAGCGTCTGGATCTTCGGTGGCGACGGTTGGGCCTATGACATCGGTTACGGCGGTCTGGACCACGTACTCGCTTCTGGCGACGACGTGAACGTATTCGTCTTTGACACCGAGGTTTACTCCAACACCGGCGGTCAGGCTTCCAAGGCTTCCAACATCGGTCAGGTTGCACAGTTCGCAGCTGCTGGCAAGGAAGTTAAAAAGAAGAGCTTGGCTGAAATCGCCATGGCTTATGGTTATGTGTACGTGGCACAAATCGCCATGGGCTCCAAGCCTGCACAGACCATCAAGGCCATCGTTGAAGCCGAAGCCTATCCTGGTCCTTCACTCATTGTTGGTTACTGCCCCTGCGAAATGCACTCCATCAAGGGCGGCATGATTAATTGCCAAGAAGAAATGAAGAAGGCCGTGGACTGCGGTTACTGGAACCTGTTCCGCTTCAACCCAGCTGCTGAAGACGGCAAGAAGTTCATTCTTGACTCGAAGGCACCTGCTGGCGGTTATCAGGAATTCCTGGCTAACGAAGCTCGTTACAACCGTCTGGCACGCGAATTCCCGGGTCGCTCGAAGGAACTCTTCAAGCGCAACGAGGCTGCTGCTGAAGCCCGCTTCAAGCACCTCGAAAAGCTGCAAGCGGTTTACGACGACACCCAGGAATAGGGTAGAGCTACAAGCTTGTGTGGAAGGCCCCTTCGGGGGCCTTCTTTTTTTGTCTCAAAAGGGGACGGAGTAAAAATGAGACAAAATCCTCCGTCCCCAATTTCCCATTTTTGGGAAAAATCCCTCCGTCCCCAAATTCCCATTTGTCCCAGACCGTCCTCTGTCCCACACCTTGTTGCATATCCATATCTAGGGGCTTTTCGATAAAAAACCCCAAAATGTGGTACCGATAAGGTAACGGTTGGGTTACAATGATTTGCGTCGCGTCCTCATATAAGAGAAGGGTTTCTCCGCTATGGAAAAGTTTTTCAAACTTTCCGAGAACGGCACCAGTGTCAGAACTGAAATAGTTGCCGGTCTCACCACTTTCATGACTATGGCATACATCATCGCCTTGAACCCCAACCTGCTCACGGGCTGGCGTGCGGGTGGCGACGATTTGTGGAATGCGGTCTTTTTAGCTACCTGCCTGGCTTCGGGCATAACAAGCCGTTCTGCTTAGCTCCGGGTATGGGTCTGAACAGCTTCTTTGCGGTAGTTGTCGCTCAGATTGTCACCATTACGGGCGCAAGCTATGTTGCAAGTTTCCAGGCGGCGCTTATCATTATTTTGGCTGAAGGTATTGTCTTCCTTATACTCACCATCCTTAATATTCGCGAAAAGATTGTCGAAGCCATTCCGTATGGCGTGCGCATGGGTATTGCACCTGCTATCGGCCTTATGCTGCTCAATATTGGCGTGGGCTCCAACGCGGGCGTATTCGACACGGAAGGCAACCCTTTCTACGTTATGCGCGATTTCTTTGGTGCTCTTACCGCAAGCAGCGCACAAACCACCATGAACACGGCTTATGCGCCTATGGTTCTTACGGTTATTACCATGTTCGTTGGCCTGTTCGCCATCGTATTTTTTGCACATCGCAAGGTTAAGGGTGCGGTTATCCTGGGCATGCTGGTGGCTTCCGTCCTGTATTGGGCAGGCCAGGCCATCTTCCTGGGCACCAACCCCTTCGAAAGCCTGGCTACCGCTTCCTGGTTGCCCGCTTTTGGCGATATGGTTAACCTGACTCTGTTCAAGTTCAACTTCGCTGGCTTCCTGGAGCTTGGCTGGTTCACGGTTATCACGCTCATTATTACTTTCTGCATGATCGACATGTTTGACACTATCGGTACGCTTGTGGGTACTGCTTCGCGTGCGGGCATGCTGGACGCCGAGGGCAAGATGCCTCAGATGAAGGAAGCCCTGCTTTCCGACAGCGTGGGTACCGTGGTGGGTGCCTGCACCGGTACTTCGACCGTTACTACCTTTGTGGAATCTGCGGCAGGTGTTGAAGCTGGTGGCCGTACGGGCCTGACAGCGCTTACTTGCGGCATCGTGTTCCTGCTTTGCATGTTTATTGGTCCTATTGCGGCTATTATTCCTTCAGCTGCTACGAGTGCTGCTCTCATTTACGTGGGCGTGCTCATGCTTCAAGGTCTGCGCAATGTGGACATGGACAAGTTCGACGAAGTGGTGCCGGTTGCGCTTATGCTTATTGCTATGCCTATTTCTGGTTCTATCGGTCACGCCATTGGTATTGGTCTTATTACCTTCTCGATTATTAACCTGATTACAGGCGAAGCAAACAAGAAGTACTGGCTTACCTACGTGTTGTCCATTATCTTCCTTATCAAGTTCTTCTTGGTGGCATAAAGGTGGCAGCAAGGTTTATTTAGACGATCTGAAAAGAGTTGGCAAAACGTCTTGCCAGGCACTCTGAAACGTAAAAAGGCCGCAACGCATTCGCTGCGGCCTTTGCTTTTAAAGAAAACCTTTGCTCGTTAAAGCGCCACTTTCTTTGGGCGCCCAGCATAACGGGGATTCCCTGAACGCTCTTTTACGCTTTCTACCAAAACGCGTACCGCGCTTCCCACTTTTTCGCCCTCAAGTACGCCATCGCGCACCATGGCATATACGCGTGCAGGTGTAACTCCAAGAACACCTGCTGCTTCACTCACGTTCATGTAAGGGTCTTCTAGAACGGGAGCCATAGCGCCAATTATGAAAACATGACTGTTGTCGGGAGCCTCTCTTCCAAATTTTGCCTTCGGAATGCTCTCTCCGCGGTCGAAACAGCTGGAAATATAGGTTTGGATAAGGTCGTGCCCCATTACGGCGGCTTCGTGCAAGTCGTCACCTTGAGTAATTGCGTCAAGATCTGGAATCGTAACTTCGTATCCACCGGTTTCACTCGGGGTAATCAAGGCTTCGTATATATACATCTGCTGCTTCATTATTGTGTCCTTTCGCTCTGTTGCCTTATTTCAAGCCAAGTTTTTTGTAGATGTTGTTTTCAAGCCTTTTTTTAAGGTCTCCCGCATGCCGAAGAAGAATCATCGAGCCGTTAGGGGCCACCCAAACGTCGTGGCCTCTTCCATGATGGTCAAAATATCCTCCGTGCATCCTAATGAGCTGTTCGGCCTCTCTTTTTGTTAGTGGCATATGTGCTCCTAATATTATATAAACTTTCAATAAATATTCAAATAGTTCTTATTTGAATCTAGCAGCATAATGTCTCAGAGGGTTCATCAAAAAGGTCTCAAAAATGTCTCAAAAGAGTCAGCGAAAACATCAACAATAGTTCATCAGAAATGTCTCAAGGGTCTCTCATGCCTGTTGAGGGGGCATAAAAATCTGTTCTTTTGAAAAGGGGGAGAGTTCAAATTGCCTTCACAATATAATAGTTACATCTTTATAGGTTTAAAAGGAGAGCTTGCATGGAGCAGTACAAGCAGGATTTCATTGAATTCATGGTAGCGTCTGACGTGCTGAAGTTTGGCGAATTCACACTGAAGAGCGGGCGTACTTCACCGTTTTTCATGAATGCGGGTGCCTATACTACGGGTGAACAGCTGCACCAGCTGGGCTTGTATTACGCCCGCGCTATAGAAGCAGCTTTTGGACTGGACTTCGACGTGGTATTCGGTCCTGCCTATAAGGGCATTCCGCTTTCGGTAGTAACTGCTATGGGCTTAGCGGAACTCTACGGCAAGGAAGTCCAATATTGTTCCAACCGCAAGGAAGCAAAAGACCACGGCGAAGGCGGCAAGCTGCTGGGCGCTGAATTGGCGGACGGTATGCGCGTCGTGATGGTTGAAGACGTTACGACATCGGGCAAGTCAATTGATGAAACTTACCCGCTGCTTAAAGGTGCCGCCAACGTTGACGTAGTGGGATTGATAGTTTCGCTTAACCGCGAAGAAGTGGGCCCAAGCGACGTAAAGGCTGCCATCGACGAAGTTTCCGACAAGTATGGTTTCCCAACGGCCGCCATTGCTTCCATGAGCGAAGTGCTTGAATACCTGTACGGCCGCGAAGTGGGCGGGCGCGTGTTGATTGACGACGCCATGAAAGCCCAGCTTGAAGCCTACTATGCGCAATATGGCGTTGCTTAATTCAGACGATGCTGGCACGCTCAGATGCCTGGCCTGGCGTTTCCTGCGTCCCGTATGGCGCTGGATGGCAGGGTAGGAGTATCGCGCTTAAACGCCCAAGCCTTGCGGTTTTAGCTGTTCATGGCTATAATTCCTCGTCAACTAAATAAAGGCTTTGAAGCTGCGTAGTAAAAAGGCCTGTCTGCAACCGGGAAGCCCAGCAGGCACGTCTTCTGAAAGGCAGTGGAGCTTAAAGGACTGAACGCGAAGTTGGCGCTTGAACGATCTTCAAGTGTGCGGCTTGGCAAGTACGTGAAAGGAAGACGCATGACAGGTGCGCAGGCAGTAATAGCCTCTTTGCAGGCTGCTGGTGTTGAATACGTGTTTGGCTACCCAGGCGGGCAGGCCGTTAAGTTGTTCGACGCCCTCTTTGAATCCGACATTACTTTCATATTGTCCAGG
>CAJOJB010000060.1:10522-12050 GCA_905234635.1 uncultured Eggerthellaceae bacterium
ACGAGCAGGCGGCGGTACATGAAGCCGACGGTTACGCGCGCGCAACTGGTAAGCACGGCGTGGTTCTGGTGACCAGCGGGCCCGGTGCCACCAATACGGTAACGGGTATTGCAACGGCTTACATGGACAGCGTGCCCTTGGTGGTAATAACGGCCCAAGTACCCACCACGGTTATCGGGACCGATTCATTCCAGGAAGCCGACATTTTTGGCGTCACGCTGCCCGTGGTGAAGCATTCGTATTTGTTGCGTGAAGCACGCGAACTCCCTGAAACCTTTGCTGAAGCCTTCCATGTGGCAAGCACGGGGCGCCCCGGCCCAGTGCTTATAGACGTGCCGAGCGATGTTGCTGGCCAAGAGCTTGAATTCACATGGCCTGAAACGGTGAACATTCCCAGCTATAAGCCCACGGTAAAGGGTAACGCGAAGCAGGTGCGCAAGGCTGCCGTGCTTATTGGCGAAGCGCGCAAGCCGCTTGTAATTGCAGGTGGGGGTGTGGTAAGCGCAAATGCAAGTGAAGCCTTGGCGGCCCTGGTGGACACTATGCAGATTCCCGTGGTATGCACGCTCATGGGTAAAACTGCTCTTCCCAGCGCACACCCCCTGAACTTGGGGCACGTGGGCATGCATGGTTCGAAATATGCCAATGAAGCCATAGCGCAGTGTGATTTGCTTATCTGTGCAGGCACGCATCTTTCCGATCGCGTGACGGGGCGCATTGCCCACTTTGCAGAACGCGCGCGGGTAATTCACATAGACATAGACCCTGCCGAAATTGGCAAGGTGCTTCCTACTGACGTACCCATTGTGGGCGACGTGGCGGGTGTGTTGGCCGACATTGTTGAAGCCTTGAGCGCCCAAAAAGCGCAGCCGCAGTCCAAGGACTGGCTTGCTGAACTGGGCGAATGGAAAGAGCGTTGGCCCTTCTATAGCACGGCGGTTGAAGAAGGGCGCACGGGCATTATCCCCGAAGACGTGGTGATGGAACTTTCGCGCCAGCTGGCAGGCACGCGCAGCATCGTGACCACGGAAGTGGGCCAGCACCAGATGTGGGCAGCCCAGTTTATGGAACGTGAAACGCCCCGCAGTTTTATTACGAGCGGCGGCCTGGGCACGATGGGCTTTGGTTTCCCCGCTGCCCTTGGCGCTTCCTTGGCAAACCCAGATGACCAGGTGGTATGCATCGCTGGTGATGGATCCTTGCAGATGAATATCCAGGAAATGGCTACTGCGCTTGAAGCAGGCGCCAACGTGAAAGTGCTGCTTATGAACAACAGTACCTTGGGCATGGTGCACCAATGGCAAACCCTGTTCAACAACAAACGCTTTATGGCAACCGAGTTTTCCGCGAACCCAGACTTTGTGGCGCTTGCTGCTGCTTACGGCTGGCAGGCTGCACGCGTGGACGATCCGTCTGAAGTGGCTGCGGCCATTGAAACCATGTTGGCGGCAGAGGGCTGCTACTTGCTTGACGTGGTAATTCCGCGCGATGCAAATGTGTATCCCATGGTGCCGCCTGGTGGTGCGAC
>CAJOJB010000061.1 GCA_905234635.1 uncultured Eggerthellaceae bacterium
CTTATTCTTAATATCCTTTCTGTTGTCATTGTTTTAGCAACTCAAAGCTTGTACAGTGCCGCAATCGATAGTGCTGTTGACGAATTAGAAACAGGATCAAAGCCAGTTGCAACAACTCCCACAACGGCAGAGTCGAAGCAAGCTGCAGAAACGTCGGATTCGGCAAATGATACAACAACATCGGCCGAAAGCGATGAGCAGGCTGAAGCGAACTACAGCAATATGCCTCTAGGACAAAGCGTCGAATTCAAAGATGGTCTCCAGGTGAGCGTCGATGCTGTCATTCCTGGCTTAACAAACTACAATGACGAACCCATAACGGGCATTACGGTAACGTATGTTAACAACGGTAGCAAAAACTTATCGTTCAACCCCTATGACTGGAAGGCCGAAGATGTAAACGGCATACTTGACAGCCAGGCATTTTACATGGATGGCGAAAATGAATTAAACAGCGGAGAATTGACGCCGGGAAGCACTATTACTGGGAATATCTATTTCGAGGGCGAACTTGCCCGCGCGTATTATTACGACAATGGCCTTTTCCAATCCGAATCATCTATTTCCTGGGCACTCCAGTAATCGGTAATAATTATGGTTCTCCCTTTTAAGGGAGAACCATAATCCTTCTATTACAATGGACACAACAACTAAGAGAAAGCGCAGGAAGCGTCGCGTGAAAGAGCCGCTTACAGAAGAATTGCTTGAACAGCTCCTTGCTGCGCCCAACCCTGCAACATTTACAGCCGAAAACAAAATAAGCACGCGCAGCCTCCCCGATTACCTTCAGCAACTCCTCGATGAAAAGGGTTTAGAACGTGCTCATGTAATACGAGACGCAGGGCTTAACGAAACCTATGGCTATCAAATCTTCATGGGCCAGCGAAATGCCACTCGCAACAAGATTCTCCAAATAGTTTTTGCCATGAAAATGACGTTACGAGAAGCGAACCGTACCCTTCAGGCGGCAGGTGCCAACGAACTCTATTGCAAAAACCGACGCGATGCCATAATCATTTTTTGTCTTGACCACGGTTATAGCCTTCTCCAAACCGACCAAGAACTTTACCGCTTCAAAGAAGACACTATTTGTTAGTCCCCACTAAAGCTAAAGGGGAAACCCTGGGGGTACTAACGAAAGGCATTTGCTAACATAAGCAACATGACGAATGACGCCCTTACTCAATACCTTAATTCACTTTCACGACAAGACCGCTATCGCGTGGACTCGTCGCTGAAAGCATCTGACTTCGAACACACTGATGTTGTTTTCCTCTGCGCTGAAGATGGTACGGAAACTGGTCCCTTTATCCGCAAAACCATCAGGCGCGATACAGGTCTCGGCCAAGCTTACGAACGCATTTTCGAACAACAACAAATGGGTTTTACTAGTAACTCTATTCCTTATATCCGCGAATGCTATGCAGACGAAGCAAACCTTATCGTGGTCATGGACTACATTACAGGTGAAACGCTTCAAGACCTCATCTATCGTCTGGATCCATCCCCTGAACTTACGGCATGTCTATTCCCGCAAATATGCGATGCTGTAAACGAATTACATACTGCCTTTAATCCCCCGCTTATTCACCGCGACTTAAAACCGTCCAATATCATGGTACATAACAACAAGGTTTTCATAATTGATTTTGCAGCGACACCATGCATTTCGGCACACGCGCCTATGCCCCACCCGAGCAATTCGGTTATGGACAAACCACTGTGCGTAGCGACGTCTATGCACTTGGTATGCTCCTGTATTTCTGCCTTGTGGAAGAAACGCCCAGCAGCGCTATTGTCGAGGCCCGGTTTAAAGACGACCGTATTAGCCCTTCAGTACAAGAAGTATTGGTTAAGGCCACTGCGTTCGATCCGAGCAATCGATATTCCAGTGCCCTGGAACTAAAACTTGCCTTTCAAAATGCCATACAAGTACGCAACCCCGAGGCAGCTGTAGCTAGCCAATGGCAAAAATATGCGCCGCAAAGCCAGCCAAATAATGCTCAAAACGTCCAATCCGTGCCCCCTCAGCCACCATATGCACCACAAAATACGCATGAGCAGCATCCTGCACGCACAATAGTCGGCGTTATTTGGAATACCATGGTTGCTCTTGCTGCACTTATTGTTATAGGAGCAAGTGTTTCCTGTATCTTCAATGTTCCAGAAAACATGAAACAATATCCAGAAATAATAAACAACACTGGCTATGGACTTGTTATCCCTGCGATTGTCCTGTATCTCGTAGTGCTTTTATTGGATAAAAGCCGCCTCAAAAAGCGATTCCCCCGCAGCTTCGGAAAACTCACATGGCGAAATCTTCTCTTAATTGGAGCATGTGTTTTAATTGCCACTTTCGCGTTTCTAACCATTGTATCGATTAGCGTCTCTATTCCCCAAACGAATGGCTAGAACGCAAACCGTTCGCGATCGACCACAAGCAGTTACATAGCTTCAAGACCGGTAATGTTAAAGGTGCGCTGAAGGTTACAGTCGATAATAAAGATACCGCCGTAGCTGTCGGAATTATAGTCTTCTACCCAATTAAAATAACGCACCCACGTATCCGATGAACCACCCGATTCAACCCAGGCAATAGACCCACCGTCGTCATATACAGGGAGCAACCCTCCCCAGGCCCACGAACTGGCCGAATCCATGCCGCGATCAAGGCCACCATAGGGCAAGGCCGATGTTTCGATAAGGAAGTACTGGCCCGAACCCGACCAGCTTTCCACGGCTACCTGCGCATGCGTGGGCGTAATAATGAGCATGGGGTGCATACCAGCCGAAAGCAGGGCGCTTGCCATAACAAGCGAACTTTCAATGCAAAGTGCCTGACGCTTTTCGAACACGGCCGCAGCGGTAAGCACGCGCTGGTCGGCACGCGGCGTGTAAGTGTCTATAACATAGCGGATATCTGAATCGGAAAACGCCTTCTGAATAGCCGCCACCTGCAACAAGGTGCCGTACCAGTCGTCACCATACTGGTAGCCATTAATTTCGTTGAACTGGCCGTCGGTCCACTCGCCCACATAGTCGGCAGCACGGCGAACAAGGTCATCAATAACCGCGTGCCCTGGCCGCAACCAGGCGAACAATTCATACTGAGCAGCGAATCCAAAGTTGTCGTTATACCACAGGTAGTCGTAAAGGGTGAGCACTTCCACGCTCGCGCTTTGTGCGTCAATTACCGTGCCATCGGGGCTGGTCATGCGATAGTTAAGCTGGGTTGTTGAAGCGGCTTCCAGGTCTGCTGCAGTCAGGCTCGGGAGTAACTCGGGCTTGAGTTCGAAGTAATTCACGCCCGGAATCAATTTCAACTTGGTCGTGTGCGTTAAGGTAAGTCCTGCAATTTCCACTTCAATAATGACGTCTTGTTCGTGCGCGGCGCAAATGGTCAAATCCAAAATAGAATCCAAGGAATTATAGAGGTTGGGCGAAACGCGTTCGATAGCATGGAATTCAACTTCAGGAGCGGCATCGGGGTCGATTCGGTCGGCCATTAAGTCAATGGCGTAGTCGTACTGTTTGGCGGCAACCCATGCCTGCTGCCCAAGCGTAATTTTTTCACGCGCCGCAACCCAGTCCATTACCTGATTAAGGCTTCGGCGGTCCAATTCGTGGCTCGCACCCGCTTCCGACATGTTGTAATAGTAGGTGCCTGCCATTTCCCACAAGCTCACGTAGCGTGCATGCAAGTCTTCCATGCATTGGGGCGGCGTAATGGCATCGTAGGCGCCATAGGCTGTCCACGTTGCAGAATAATAATCGCCCACCGAAGAAAGCTCGGCCGTTTCAGGCGGATTGCCCAAAGCTGTACGAGCCGCCAGTTGGCTTTTTTCGTAAGTCATTAAATCGCCCATGTCGGTGAGCCCTACACGCGCCTGCGTAAGCTGGGTCATAAAATGCTCGGACTTCTGGGCGGCTTCTTCAGATTCTGCCGACACCTCTTCAACCCAAGCTATTCCCTCGTCAACTTTTTCGTGCGCATTGGCCACGAGCACCAGACCCTTTTCGAGCAGCTCGGTATGGCTGTCCTGGAGCTCGTCAAGTGTCGTATAGAAGTTGGGGTCTTCGGTAACATCGCACGCTGCTTCAATTTTGGATTCCAGGGCGGACAATTCGCCCGCCAAATCAACAACGGCTTGAATAGAATCTTGAATCTGCTTGGTCCGCGCGTCAACAATAGCCTGTTCAGCCGCTTCACCTACACCTTTGAGGGCGTCCTGGCCTCCTACGCTTGGCAAACTGCTGCACGACCCCAGCAAAAACAAAGCAGCACCGATAAGCACCATAACGCAAGCACTCATAAAAGTGTTCTTAGCAAACTGAATGGTGTTTTTTGTTGTCGGCAGTTCTTTCACGCTATCTTTCCACGGGTACAGACGCCTTATTATGCCGCCAGTCGTATGCACGGCAAAAACTCTACCGTTCAATGATACGATATCTTTATGGATACAGCCATGACAGACCGCTTGCTTACCGCACTTCCCGCACATGCTGTTCGCATCTTAGACGTACTGGAAAGTGCCGGCTTTGAAGCCTGGGTAGTGGGCGGTTTTGTGCGCGATGTATTGCTTGACCGCCCCGTGCACGACATTGACATTGCCACCAACGCGCTTTGGCAGCAGGTTAAGAAAACGTGCAAGCAGGCCAACATGCACACCTTCGAAACAGGTGTGGCACATGGTACGCTTTCGGTACTTCCCGCGCCCGATGCAGACATTATTGAAGTTACGACCTATCGCACAGAAGGCGCCTATAGCGACGCACGCCACCCCGACGCAGTTTGTTTCGTCAATACGATTGAAGAAGACTTGGCGCGGCGCGACTTCACCATGAATGCTATCGCCTTCCATCCTGCGCACGGGCTGTGCGACCCCTATGGCGGCGCAGCGGATATTCAAGCTGGCATTATCCGTGCCGTAGGCGAACCCCAAGAACGCTTTGGCGAAGACGCCCTGCGTATTTTGCGCGCGGTACGCTTTGCTTCCGAACTGGGCTTTGCGCTTGATCCGCAAACCCTCGAAGGGGCAAACGCCCAGGTAGAGCGGCTGAAACAAATTGCAGTTGAGCGCATTGCAACAGAAATGAGCCGCCTGCTTTGTGGCCCACACGTACATAGCGTTCTTATGGACTGTCCTGTCATTCTCGATACGGTGTTACCCGAACTTACACCCATGCGTGGGCTCGACCAAAAGAGTCCCTATCACATTTACGACGTCATGGAACACACAGCATACGTAGTTGAAAACACTGAACCCGACCTGCTCCTACGCTGGGCCGCGCTTCTGCACGATGTGGGCAAACCCGCTACCTTTAGCGTGGGAACCAATGGACAAGGACACTTTTATAGTCATGCCATGGTAAGTGCCGACATGACCGCGCAAATTATGAAGCGACTCAAAATGCCAGCACAGTTTTCCCATGACGCAGAACTACTGGTGCGTTTTCACGATACACACCGTCCAGCCAATCACAAAATGGTCAAGCGTATGCTCCGCCAGCTTGAAGGGCGACCCGAACTGCTTCGCACCCTCTGCCGCTTGCAGGTAGCCGACGCCAATGCTCACGCGCCCGAATTCACGCAACGCGCAGACTTATCCCGCGACTTTGAAGTATGTCTGGACGAAGTGCTGGCCGCCCATGAAGCATTCACTTTGGCCGACTTGGCAATAACGGGAAGTGACGTCATGGCGCTAGGCGTAGAAGCAGGGCCACAGGTGGGTACCCTTCTTAATGTGGCCTTGGATGCCGTCATCAATGAAGAAGTTCCCAATGAACGCGCTGCTTTACTGGAATTAATAAGGACGCAGGACCGAGCTTAATTCCACAGATACCCAACGCCGCGCACCGTTTCGAGATGCTGGGCTAATTCCGGGCCCAGCTTGGCACGCACGCGGCGTACATGGACGTCAACGGTACGGCTTCCGCCATAATAGTCGAAACCCCACACCTGCTGCAGCAAGGCATCGCGACTGAAGGTGCGCCCCGCATGGGTAACCAAAAATGCAAGGAGCGCATATTCGAGGTAAGTTAAATCGACGGGCTCACCTGCAATCTGCACCTGATACGTTGCCAGGTTAATTGTCATTGAATCAACGGTTATAAGTTCGCCCGTGCGCGTGCCGCATTCTGCCCCCAGCAGCGCCCGAATTCGTATGGCACATTCAGCTTCACTTGCACCTGCAACCACAAAGTCGAAGTAAAGCTGCGTGGGCATAACCGTACTGGCAAGCTGAGCTTCTCGCACAATCAGAAGAAGCGGAATGCCTCCCGCATCAAGGATGGCCTGTTCAACCGCTACCAGTTCATGGGTATTGTCGCCGCGGACCTCATAGATAATCAAATCGCAGTTCGGTTTAGCAGAAAGCAGGCGAGTAAACTGCAGGCTGGAACCAGCGTCTACGCCCAGGTCTAGGCCAGAAAGCACCTGCCGAAACTTGTAAGCGTTGTCCAAGCTATCCGCAATAAAAAGCACGTGTTTGTGCCCAGTAGACGCCACTTAAAGCACCTCCAAATAACGCTGGGTGTCCCAGCTGGAAACACTTTGCTGATAGTCCTGCCATTCGCGCCGCTTTTCTTCGACAAGGTAGGCATGGACAGCATCGCCCACTACGTCGCGAGCCAAAGCCGACTGGGCGAACAGGTCTATGGCTTCACCTAAATTAGTAGGCAAGGGCGTGGCGTCAAGCAAGCAAGCTTCTTTTTGCTCGGGCAATTCCAGCCCCTCCTGAATGCCAGCGAGCCCCGCGCTTAGCATAGCTGCAAATGCCAAGTAAGGATTACACGCTGGATCGGGGTTGCGCAAGACCACAAAGCGACCGCCCTCTTTATTCGCCCAAAGCTGCGGTACCCGTACAAGCACATCACGCCCTGCGCTTCCCCAACTGGTACAAATAGGCGCGCTGTCCCCCGCAGCCAAGCGCTTATAAGAATTCACATATTGGTTAGTAAGCAACGAAAGCTCAGGGGTGTATTTCAGCAAACCTGCAATATAGGATTTTGCAGTAGCAGACAAATTTAAACCCCAGCTGTCTGTTTCATCAAAGAAGGCATTGTTCCCGTCTTTGTCGAACAGACTTTGACGAACATGCATACCACTGCCCGGACAGTCGGACCGAGGTTTGGGCATAAAGCTTGCGAACACCCCATGGGCCGTGGCCACTTCCTTTACCACCATTTTGTAGGTTTGCACCGCATCGGCCGCTTCGAGTGCGTCCGTTGGACGCAGGTCGACTTCGTGTTGGCTGGGCGCAACTTCATGATGACTGTATTCAACAGGAATGCCCATTTTTTCGAGGGTAAGCACCGTGTCGCGTCGCAGGTCAGACCCCGAATCGAGCGTATTCAAGTCAAAGTAACCGCCCTGGTCAAGCAGTTCCGTACCACCCGAATCACGAAAATAAAAGTATTCCACTTCAGGCGCCAAAGAAGCGCCGTAACCTGCCTTGGCTAGACGTTCTACCGTGCGCGCCAGAATGTGGCGCGGGCTCCGTTCAAGCATTGCCCCATCGACCGTACGAATAGTACAAAACATGCGCGCCACTGCATTCGAATCGGGGCGCCAGGGTAATACTTGAAAAGTTGATGCATCGGGAAAGGCCAACAGGTCACATTCCTGGTCGGGATTATTGACATAACCTGCAATGCGGCTCCCGTCGAAGCCCATGCCTTCTTCAAAGGCGTTTCCCAGTTCATTGGGGTTAACAGCAAAGGACTTCACGTGACCCAACACGTCGGTAAACCAAAAGCGCACGAAATGCACATCACGCGATTCAATGGTCTTTAAAACATATTCTTGATCTGGATTCATTGCAGCCTTCTTTCGGTCTTTTTAGCAATGTTAGCGTAAAATCAGACGATACAAAACACCAGACAAGGAGCATCTTGGTCAAAGGCAAACATGGCAAGAAGGAACAAGGGCCGCGCAGCACATGGAAGCTTGCTGCTGGCGTGCTCTGCCTTGCGCTTTTCTGTGGCATGGGCGGCCTTTACTATCTGAATTCGACGGGGCAAATTAATATAGCGCCCACATCAAGTTCATCTGCTGCAACAGAAGCAAGCGATTCTCCAAGCTCTATGAATTCAAGTTCGAATTCGTCGGGGTTGGCGTCAACAAGTTTGGAACCTTCAGGTACAAGTTCGCAGGCGATAAACACCACCTCATCGACCATTGATATTGCAAGGCAAACCGAAGAGGCCAAGAAACGTGCGGAAGCAGAAGCTGCGCAAGAAAAAGAACGCGCTGAAGCAGAAGCCGCCGCGAAGAAAGAGGCCCAAGAAGCAGCCCGAGATTTCAGCGACGAGGTAACCAGTACAAGCATTATTGAAAAGGTTCCCGAAGTTACAGCCGCAAGCATTTTTTCACTCAACGAAAAGCGCCAGGATCCTGCGGTAAGCGAAGAACAGCTCGCGTCGGTCCAGGCAGCTGCAGACGACATAAGCGCAGCAGGATATACCTATACCGCTATCTTCCTGGACATTAATTCGGGCCAAGGCATTGCCATAAATCCCGACGAAGCGGTGTATACCGCAAGTTCATTTAAGGCGCCCTTCGTTGACTTCCTTTTAGAAAACAACCTGGCCAGCGAATGGGAAACGTACAATATGGAAGCGTCTGTTCTCCATTCAGACAATGACACCTTTGAAGCGCTGAGCGGAACATTTGAGTTTACCGGAAAAGATACGCTTACGGTTTCATATGATGAGTGCACGCTCGGATTCGTCCTGGCGGCAAGCATGGCGGCATGCTGGGCCGACATATACCACTACATTCGAAGCGACGATACCCAGGCGGCATGGTTTAAGGACCTGCTTGCCAATACCAATATCAGCTTCATTCGCAACGCGCTCGAAGGCGAAGATGTACAGGTATGGAACAAGGGTGGCTGGCTTGCCGACCCCGAATACAATGCAGTTGCCGACTGCGGTATTATCGAATCGAATGGTCGAAGCTATTTAATGGCCATACTTACCAGCCAGCCCAGCTGGGGTGAAACACAAGAGCGCGTACAAAACCTTGCACGCGCTCTCTGGGATTGTAAAGACGCTCTTGCTTAGAAGAGCAGTATTCGCCTAGAACACCGCTACAACTTCCCCGTTGTACTTCTCATTGATGTATTCACGAACACTGTCGGAAAGCGTGGCTTCGACGAGCGCCTGAATAGCGGGATTGTTTTCGTTCCCTTCTTTAACCACGATAACATTCACGTAGGGGCTTTCGGCGCCTTCGGTGAATAATGCTAGGTTGCTGTCAAGGTTTGCAGAAATGGCATAGTTACCATTGATAACAGCTACGTCAACGTCGGGCAGAACGGTGGGTACGGTGGCAGCTTCAACTTCAACGAACTGCAAGTTCTTGGGGTTTTCTTTGATGTCCTTAGGAGTAGCCTCTAGGTTTTCAGGATCGGAAAGCGTAATCAGACCAGCCGTCTGAAGCAGCAACAGTGCACGGCCTTCATTGGTTGCGTCGTTAGGAACAGCCACATGGGCACCGTTGGGCAGGTCGTCAAGCGAAGCAGTCTTGCCCGCGTATACGCTCATGGGTTCCACGTGAACACCCAACACGCTTACCAGGTGAGTGCCCTGTTCTTCGTTGAAATTGTTCAGGTAAGGATCGTGCTGGAAGAAATTGGCGTCCACTTCGCCTTCTTCGGTTGCCGTATTGGGCAGCACATAGTCGGTAAATTCCTTCACTTCAAGTTCATAGCCCTGCTCAGCCAAAATAGGTGCCACCGCATCACGCAGGATGTCGGCATGGGGGGCTGGCGTTGCAGCCACCACAATTTTGCCACCTTCGGCTGGAGCAGCAGCAGAACTTGCAGCACTGCCGCCTCCACCACAGGCTGCCAGCACAAATGCCAGCGCACCGGTTAGCACGGCAATGCTTGTAATCTTAAGTACCTTTTTCATTAGTATTCCCTTCTCTCCTTTAGCGATTTCGCTTGTCAAGTTTACGAGCAGCGAAGTCGCCTGAAGACTGTATCAATTGAACTAAAACAATAGAAATAATAATAGTCGCAATCATAATGTCGGTCTGATAACGCTGATAACCGTAGCGAATGGCAATATCGCCCAGCCCACCGGCGCCAACCGTGCCCGCCATGGCGGTATAACCGAAAACCGCAATACACGTAATAGCCACACCGCGTATAAGCGAAGGCAGGCTTTCTTTGAGCAGCACCTTGTAAATAATCTGCCAGTTACTTGCACCAAAACTCTGGGCCGCTTCCACCAAACTAGGGTCGACCTCTTTCAAGCTTTGTTCCACCATGCGGCCCACGAAAGGTGCACTCGCAATAACCAAAGGAACCAGTGCACCCTTAATCCCCAAGCTTGTACCCACGATTAAACGCGTAAACGGAATAATGGCTACCAACAAAATAATGAACGGAATGGAACGGCCGATATTCACTATCCAACCAAGCACCATATTTACTGCCGGGTTAGGATGCAGCCCGTCTTTATCAGTAACCACCACGGCTACACCAATAGGAATACCAAGTAGGTAGGCAAACAGGGTGGCACCAAGCGTCATAAGAACTGAGTCCCATGTACCTTGGGCAAGCAGGCTGCCATACTGTGCAAAGAAGTCGCCCACGTTATTCACCTGCGCCTTCGCAGCAATCGCTGGCGTCTAAGTCTGCTTCAACAGAGGCCGTCACACCACTTTCCTGTGCCACAAAGGCCGCTGCTTCAGCCGCGATACCACTGGCTGCACTGCCTTCAATACCGAGGAGGGCGCGCGTAATGGTTGCCTGCGGGTTAGCGAATACGACCTTGGTTTCACCCTGTTCCACGATGGTTCCGCCTTCGATAACCGCAATACGGTTGCACACAGCTTCCGCGACATTCATGGAGTGCGTAATGAGAATGATAGTTACTCCCAATTCGCGATTAATATCGCGTAGAAGGTTCAAAATGGCGTGTGTCGTCATGGTATCGAGCGCACTGGTAGCTTCGTCGCAGAGCATAACCTTGGGGCTGTTGGCCAAAGCACGAGCGATTGCCACTCGCTGCTGCTGACCACCCGAAAGCTGACTTGGGTAGCTTTCTGCCAAGTTTGCCAAACCAACCAGCTTGAGTAATTCACGAGCACGTTCTTCAGCTTGGGCCTTAGGCGTATGCGTCAGTTCCAACGGGAACATAACGTTTTGCAAAACCGTACGCTGTTGGAACAGGCTGAAATTCTGGAAGATCATGCCGATGTCGCGGCGCAGCGCAAGCAGCCCCTTGCCCGACAGTTTGGTGATGTCATTTCCGTCGATAAGGATACGTCCCGACGTAGGACGTTCCAGCAGATTAATACAGCGAACCAGCGTCGATTTACCTGCTCCCGATTCACCAATGATGCCAAAAATATCACCATCTTCGATAGTGAGGTTAATGTCGGCCAACGCGGTATGTTCGCGTTCGCTTCCAATAAATATTTTTGACACATGCTCGAGCTGAATCATAGACGCACTATTATACCCATTTGTCTTAATAGAAACAGCGAGGACCAAGCCTTTCACAACAGAAGTGATATATGGCTTAAATCCTCGCTACCACGAAGGACGAAAGAAGCTGAAGCCTTACTTAACGCTTTCGATATAGTCGAGCATGGCACGATCTTGTTCTTCGTCGAGCAAAGTTTCAGGTGCTTCGTCAAGCAGTCTTTCCACAATGGTATGAGCGCGCTGTTCGGCATTAAGCTGCCCACTGGCTTCCCACGCGTCGGTGCTGGTCCAGTCAGATACAGTCGGTTCCCATGCTTCCATGCAATAGTCGAGCGTTTCATCGCGTTCGAGGTAATTGCCAGCGTAAGGCACTTCCATAATCTGGTTCATGCTCAAGTGTTCTTCATTGTAGGTGAGGCCACCAACCAACAGGCGAACACGTGCAATGAGTTCGTCGTCGAGTACCGTCTTTTCCAGCGATGACGTCATCAGATTTGCAAGCGAGCCAGCGGTTTGGCTGGTAATGTTGCAGCCGGCCAGCGCGGTGTATAGGAAGCTTTGCATGCTTTCCATGCCTGCCTGATAGTCGATGCACTTCGAAGACGTAACACCCGTCTGAGCGCGCGATGGCAGATGATAGAATTCGCGCTGCATTTGCGTGGAAGCAGCCAACATAAGCATAGTGTCGGGATGGGCGCATTCCCAGGTGGCGGAGCGCATATAGCCATAGGTAAGCGAAGCGGAAACCACTACAGGCACACCGGGGCGAATGAGCTGGGCAAGTACCAGGGCGGCCAGTTCTTCGGCCAGCGAAAGC
>CAJOJB010000062.1 GCA_905234635.1 uncultured Eggerthellaceae bacterium
TTCGCCTTTAAAACAATACCTATACCCAGCTCATTGAATTGCTTCAAAAGATTTTTGTAATCTAAAATTCCGCCTCGAATGCCGCTTCTAAGACACGCACAGAACTTGCCCAATTATAGTGTTCTTCCACCCATTGTTGGGCTCGCGTTCCCATTGCCATACGGCCATCTGGGCCAAGTGCCATAATATCTTTGAGCGCGTGGGCTATGGTGCTTGGTTCAGTCGATTTGATGATATAACCGTAACTCGAATCGGGAATCAGCTCTTGAGCACCGCCCACATCGGGAATAACCGAGACCAAGCCGCAAGCAGACGCTTCCAGAAGTGAAGTGCAAAAACCTTCAGATCGAGTGGGCAAACAAAACACCTGAGCCAGTTGCAAAAGGGAAGAAAGATCAGCGCGATCTATGGTGCCAACAAAGTGGACATTGGGAGCAGCGGTGGCTTTCAGTTCGTCTTCCAAAAATCCGCTGCCCGCAAAAACAAAGTGAATACTTTCATGCGCCAAAAGATTTGCAGCTTCAACGAGTTTTTCGGGCCCCTTTTCGGGCGTTAAGCGACCCACGAATAACACGAGCAAGGAATCGTCGGCAATCCCAAATTCGCTCCTAAAGTTTCGCATTGAAGCAAGCGATTGGAATTGGGCAGCATTGATTGCATTTGGCACAACAGTATCGGTATCGATACCAAAATGCCGTAGCCATTCAACGCTCTTGCGTGATACGCCCGCAAAACGCGGCCGGTAGGCACACACCTTTTTGGTCATTGCATGTTCGTACTTTTCCACGGCCACGTCGGCAACGGCATTCCCCAGGGTTATATGGGCAGAACCGTGATCAAGTACGAGAGCGGGCACTCCCACTTCTTGGGCAAAACGCAAACCGTCAAGTGAATGCTGGTAGAAGCGGGTATTTACCACCACGCGGTCGACGCCGAGGCCTACAAGCTGAGTCATAAGCTCCTTATGACGAGCGTTATGCCAAGCAAGCGGTAAACGCCCACCAAGCAAAGAAAAACTTGGAAGGCGAAATACCGTGACACCATCATCCCGTAGCTCAACTTCGGAGGAACCATCCAAACGCGAGGTAACCACCGTAGCCGCATTGCCCTGAGCTACCAGTTCCCGTGCCATGTTTTCTGCATAGGATTCCACTCCCCCCACCAAAGGGGCAAAACGATGAGCAAAAAGTACGTAGTGGTAAGACACGGAAAGCTTCTTAACTCTTGTAAGGGCTTTCTTGACCTTCATGCCCGCTTTGGTTAGCGCGCTGAGACAAACGTGTACGAGTGCCTTCTTGCAGATCCTCGTAACGGTCAAGTTTTTCCAGCGCTAAATGCTGCGCAAGCTCTTTGATTTTTGTTTCTTGCTCAGAAATCTGTCGGCTCAGCAAAAAGCACTTAAAAAGAAGCACACAGATGAAAAACAAGAAAACAAAATTCACGGGCGCCTGAAAGCCCAAGACCAATCTGCGGAAAAATACTCAATAACAAAACGAGAAAGGACAAGCCTGCCCAGAAAATAGAATCTTCAATACGCATCTTGGATTTACGAATGCTGTAAAGAACAACAGCCGCCGAAAACAAGGCAACTATCACAAGCGTAATGCGAAGAGTTAAGGACATAAAACACCTATCTGAAGAACTGTATTAGAAGAACCGAAATCGTCATACGAATCATATAGCTTGAAGAGCTTTTCCAATTCAAATAGCTTTCCCCTGCTTGGCGTTCGGCCATGGTCACGGGAACTTCAGAAACGGAAAGACCCTTTTTCTTCATAAGGTAAGCAATGGTGTCGGGCTCGGGCCCCAAGTTGGGACCTGTTACCAACTCGGCTATAGCACGTGGGCCATAGGCGCGCATACCAGATGTGGGGTCGGAAAGATGCCTACCTGTTGTAAGACGAATCATGCCCGAAAGAAGCGAGCTGCCAAACATGCGCATACTTGCCTGTTTTTCACTCTTAATGAAACGTGAGCCAATAACAATGTCGCTGCCTTCAAGTGCCTTAACCAAAGACTCTATATACTCAGGCAAGTGCTGCCCATCTGCATCGAACTGGATTGCACAATCATAACCATGCTCATAGGCATACTTTATGCCTGCCTGAAAGGCCCCTGAAAGGCCCAGGTTAATAGGTAGATCTAAAAGACGATAGCCATGGGCACGACACTCATCGGCCGTCCCATCACGTGAGCCATCATTCACAACAAGATAGTCGTATTGAGGATAGTCACGATCGAGAGTTCCCACTACACGCGCAATATTGTCAACCTCATTATAGGCTGGAATAATAAGCAAAACCTTGGGAGCCGTCCTCCGGGACACCCCCTGCTCTTCAGCTGTAAGACGCGTATATGAACCACGTTGCTCCAAAAAACTGCTCCAAACTAGCTCTGATGACTATAGCCTTCTACCATTATAAGCCAGAGCAAAGGAATACCCTAGGAATCCCAAGCCCAACATCCTTAGCACAGAGACGATAATCCCAGCACACAATAGACTATAATTGTTAAAAACCGAGCTGGAGGCCTAGTATATGCCGCAAAAACGAACCATGCTTCTTTTGGCCCTTATTAAACGATTTATTGTCCTTTTTGTCGCCTTTACTTTGCTCGTTTGCGCTGCTACGGCTCTACCTCAAAGCCTTATAAAAAAGAACAGTATTGATTCTATTCCTGAAATACAGGCAGAACTTGCAGCCAATGACTACCATGAAAATCTCGATAGCAAAGCAGCCCAAACGTCCACTTATACTACGGGCGTCATGTTTTCCATTATGCTTCACCAAGATTCAGGGGACATTTTGCGCTCGTCTATGGACGGGGCATACTACGAAACGAAAGGAGATTCTTTTTACAATCTTGCCGAAAATGCCCAAATGCCTACCAATACGGTGTACACCTATTACTGGCACGGCTGGGCGCCCGTTATTAAGCCGCTTCTCATCTTTTTTAACTATGCAGACATCAAACGTATCTTTGCAGCCTGCCTCGCTTTGGGAATTGTTGCACTTACGGCACTCATGGGTAAGCAACTTGGAACCATGGGCTGGGTTAGCGCAGGAGCAATTGCAATAGGCATCGCGCTACTGCGCGGATTTGAAACACTTTTCACGCTTCCGTATTTCTTCGTTATTGCAATAGCACTTGCAAGCTCATGCATCATTGCCCACTCATGGCCGCGTCGCCATAATGAAGACAATACCTGGCTCTACCTTACTTTTTTCACGGCGGGCGCTTTTACTTCGTACATGGACTTTCTTACTACCCCACTTCTAACCTATGCACTTCCCGCCCTCTGCCTTATCGTGCTTTGGGCTAAATCCAACTACAAAGATTTATCCTCTAACACACCTTTTGCATCTGTTAAAAGCGTAATCGTCCTTATTGTCTTTACTGGCCTCGCCTGGGTTTTGGGATATGTCTGCCTGTGGGCAAGTAAATGGATACTTGCTTCTTTGGTACTACAACAAAATGTTATTGAAGAAGCATTCGGCGAAATTATTTTCCGAGTCGGAGCAAGCAATCAAAGCCAATGGGCAACCGTTACGGATATTAGTCCCTTAACCGCTCTGCTTCGCAATGGGCGTGCTGCCTTTTCCATTCCCATGCTGGTTCTTGGGGCTTTGTTCTGCATTACCTGTTTTATTTGGGTTCTTATCAAGCGGCCCGCACTTGAGTGGGGTCTTATCGTGGGCCTACTCATAATCGCGCTTTTGCCCTATCTGTGGTACGTTGTTGCATCAAACCACTCTCAGATTCATTACTATTTCACTTGCAAAAACCAAATTGCCACAATCGCCGCAGTACTGATAATGGGATTCCATTGCCTGAGTGCGCCAGCCGAAGCGTCGATTACCGACACTTCAAACTGACCCTATGCTGACAAACGCTCGTTTTCCGAAAGCTGCAGTTTGGCAGAAATAATAAAGGTCACCGCCAATGTAGCCAAAAGCGCCAGACTTGCTATGCAATAGGTAATGCATGCGCCCATAACACCTTGCTGTCCAACAATCGGTGTGGCAATAAGACTCGCAACTACAATAGCTACCGCATAACCAATGATAACCATTTGCTGCGCGCGAATAACCACCAATGCGTTGTACATGATGTTAGAAGCAGACAAGAAACCACCGCCAAGCATAAGAATCAGAAGTGCGGGGAGCATGCCGTCTAGGTCAATCGCGTATAACCATTGCAATACAGGAATACCTGCGATAATGCAGAGTAAAATGACCACAAGAGTAAGGCCAATGGTAATAAGTCCCAGACGCACTAAAATGCTCATGAAAGGGCCCACTTCTTTTTTCAACCAGTGCTGCGCCAAAGTTGTAAGCGTAGGGCGCATAAAGAAAATGAGAAAGAGATTAATAATAAAAGCAGGCATGAAAAGTACATTAAACACCGCTTGCATCGCATCGGTTCCGACGCTTTCAATGGCATATTTGGGAACGTTATTAAGATAAGCTGCCAAAAAAGAGGCTATAAATAAAGGAAGGCAGGCTAGAAAAATCTGCCCGAGTGGTCGTAAGGAAAAATCGGGAAAGCCAACGTTTACGATAGCGCGTAAGCGCGGTATGTCGTAGGCCAGCACCCATATCACTTCGACTACGGTTGCCATCACGCAAGCAAGCACAACATCGCCATTAAAGAGGAGAACACCAGCAAATGCCACCATGGCCAAGACCATGCGCCATACCGACGAAAACCCCCCCACGTCGAGCCTTTCATGCTTCTGAAATGCGGCATACCAGAATTGCGAGAACGCTTCAATTAGACGAAAAGCGCACAGTGCGTAAGCAACTGCTGCCTTGTGATAATCAAACCCAAACGAAAGCACGTAAAAGATGCTTATCACAATCATTGCTGCGCACGTTACGATTTTAAAAGCTAGGTACTGCTCATGAGAAAAGCGATTCCCTGCATCCGTTGCGAAGTACACTGTTGCCTCAAAAACACCAATGGTCAGCATCAACTGCGCAATAGCGTATCCAATAGAAAAGACACCGGCTTCGAGTTCCCCACACCAGCGCGCCACAAACAAAAGCATAAGAAACGAAGAAAGTGCGTAAACAGCACTCCCTAAAGCATTCCAAACAAAAATACGTTTCGATGAAGCTTCGTTGCGTCTCATAAGATTATTATATACTTCTAGGCAAAACTCTCATGCAAAGAAAGACTGCAGGAACTAGTTATGAATGTCTACCCACCAGGGGCCCTCGAGCGCGTACAGGCTGTTCAGCTTGATATTCTTAAAGCTGTCGCCATACTCTGCGAAGAATGTGATATTACCTGGTTTGTCGAAGGCGGCACGTGCCTTGGGGCAGTACGCCATCAAGGCTTCATTCCTTGGGACGACGACATCGACATTGCCATGCCCTGGGAAGACTTCAAACACTTTTGCGAAATAGCCCCTCTCGTGCTTGAAGGCACAGACTATGGCTTGTACACACACCAAACAACACCAAACTACCCTCCTTTGTTCGCAAAGGTATATAAGCGAGGAACGCGCTTCATAGGGGAACAAATGCTCGAAGCAGATTTCGATGAAGGTATTTTTATCGATATCTTTGCTTATGCGCAGCTCGACTCAAATAAGCGCATCGCAGCACGTCAGGTTAAAGAATTGCTCTTTTGGCAAGGCGTTTCGTATACCCGCGAAATACGCCATCCTTATCTCGCAAAAACAATGCCATTGCGACCCTTCGTCGCAAAAGGTCTCACTGCTGGACACTCTTTATTGCAACTTATTACCACGCCTGAATCAATCGATCGCGAATTCAACAAAGTTATCGAACGAGGCGATGGACAAGGCAACTGGATTGATGTCTTCTTTACACAGGCGGGTCTTCTTACCACCGACGACTTGTTTCCTCTTACGTACGGAACTTTTGAAGACATGGAAGTTCCCTTGCCACACAACACCGACAGAGTCCTATCTCTGCTGTACGGCAACTATATGGAAGTACCCCCCGAAGAAGATCGGTTTATAAAACCTCCCCTCATCCTCGATTTCGGTGATGGTGTTAATGTAATCGACGGGCAAAAACCAGGCGAGTCGCCATTGGACGATACTAGGTCGGCTAATGAAATAAAAAAGCGACCCACTAAAAAAGCTCCCGGACAAAAAACTGTCGATGCCGCTGCTGCTCATTTCACCAATGATATAGATTCCGATAAGGCAGAGCAGCAGCTCAAAAAACTTCATGACGTACTGCTTATGATGCTCAAAGATTTCTCAATGCTTTGCGAGCAAGAAAACCTTACCTGGATAGCAAGCTACGGCACTGCCATTGGGGCACTGCGCCATAAAGGCTTTATTCCTTGGGACGATGATATCGACATTTGCATGCCGCGTGCAGACCTTGAACGCCTTACCAAACGGGTATGTTCCGACCCAGATTCACGCTATGAAATCATTAACTCGCAGCTCTATCCAAGCTACCCTTTAACAACTACGCGTTTTTGTCTAAAGGGAACCATTTTTCAAGACAAGGCTCTTTTGGACGCGCGTTTTCCTTCGGGGATTTTCATAGATTTATTCCCCTTGGATACGCTTTCAGATAATCCTGCCGTGTTTTTCAAACAGGTATATGGATCTTGGTTCTTTAATAAACTGGCATTGGCTAAGGAATTTTCTAACCCAACTATTGTAAGAACTGGTGCACTCGGAAGCATTATGAAAATAGCTTCTACAGGAGTGCACGAGCTATTGGGTTCTGCTCTTTTGCAAAAGTACAATCCAAATAATACGGCGCACAAACTTCTTACAAAATGCTCTGACCAGGAAACCAATCGCATGGGCTACCCCTGTGACACGTTCCCCTTGGGTTGCCTGTATAACACGGATGATTTGCTTCCTGTTCGATGGGTACCTTTTGAGGATATAGAAATTCCTATTGCTGCCGCCGCAGAAAAGCTACTTGATGAATACTATGGAAACTGGAAAGAACTTCCACCTGACAATGCCCGACAAATTCATTTCCCGGAAGTACTTGATTTTGGACCCTATAAATAAGCTTAATACAGGTAAAATAGTATAGATGGCACCCGAAAGCACTACAAATAAACGCATTGAACGCCGCACTCAGGTAACAGAGTTCCAGCACAGCTGGTTTATTCTGCGTCAGTTGGTTACCAAAGACTTTAAGTTGAAATACCGCCGCAGCGTTCTTGGCGTTGCCTGGAGCGTACTGAACCCCCTCCTTATGATGCTTGTGATGACGGCGGTTTTTTCGTACATGTTCCGCTTCTCTATTGAATACTACCCCGTATATTTAATCTTGGGCAACATCCTGTTTAACATGATGAACCGCTCCACCACCGACGCGCTAAAGTCGATTATCTTTTCCGCGCCGCTAATTAAGAAGGTCAAAATTAACAAGATTGTCTTCCCACTTGAAAAGGTCATATTCGAACTGGTGAATTTTCTTATTTCGCTTATTGCCGTGGCACTGGTTATGGCATTCTTCCGTATTGCCCCCACGGTTAACCTGGTCTTTTTGCCCCTGCTGCTGGTGTACATGATACTCTTCTGCAGTGGATTAGGAATGATGCTGTCCGCGCTTGTTGTGTTCTTCCGTGACATTGAACATTTGTGGAGCGTAATCATTACTGCATGGACTTACGCCACACCGCTGTTCTATCCCGCCGAACTCTGGCCCGAATGGCTTGCGAAGCTGGAAATGTTTAACCCCATGTATCACTACGTTACCTACTTCCGCGACATTGCCCTGTGGAACATAACACCCGACATACAGCTTAATGCCATTTGCTTAGGTTTTGCATTGATTCAGTTTGGTATAGGCTGGTTCGTGTTCCAGAAAACGCAAAACAAATTCGTACTCTACGTATAAGGAAACTTCATGGCCCGCAAGTTAACACCCCTTGAACCACTTTCGGACGACGTACTGGCCGCCCTACAAGCCAATGACGAAGCGCATGCAGGCATCGATCCCATCATCGAAATCGAAGACCTGCAGATGGTATTCAATGTAGCCAATGAACAGCTGACCAATCTCAAAGAATACTTCATTAAAGCAGCTAGGCACGAACTCTTTTTCCGCGAATTTGTGGCATTAAAGAACGTGAGTCTGAACATCTACCCTGGTGAACGATATGGCCTGGTTGGCGTAAATGGCTCGGGCAAGTCTACTCTGCTCAAGTGCATTGCTGGCGTGCTGGAGCCCACCCAGGGTTCGGTGCGCTGTTATGGCACCATGGCACCACTCATTGAACTTGGTGCTGGCTTCGATGAAGACCTTACGGCCCGCGAGAACACCTATTTAAATGGCGCTTTACTGGGCTATAGCAAGGAGTTCATCGATGAAAAGTTCGATTCCATTATCGAATTTGCCGAAGTTGAAGGCTTTGTCGATATGCCGCTGAAAAACTATTCGAGCGGCATGAAAACCCGTATTGCTTTCGCGATTGCCACGGCCACTACACCCGACATTCTGGTCGTCGACGAAGCGCTTTCGGTGGGCGACATCACCAACCCAAACAATACTT
>CAJOJB010000063.1:0-6898 GCA_905234635.1 uncultured Eggerthellaceae bacterium
GACCGTGGCAACGCATTCACCTGCAGCATTGTCTGCGCTAAAGCGCATCAGCTCGCCCTTCACGGCATACGTTGCACCCGCAGTAAGATTGCTGTAGTCGATAGTGTCGATAACGGCAACCGTATTGTTTTGCTGAGGAAGGGTAAGCAGGGCATCTGAAGTTGCCGTGGTGCCTGCAACCTTAATCGTGGTCTTTAGTTCTGGAGTAGGTTCATCGCCACCAGGGTTGTTCACCGTAATTGTTTGGGCGGTGTCGTCAAGGTCATGGTGCTCGACACTCTTCTCTTCACCATTTTCGGTCCACGTAAGTGTTTCGCATACAACAAGCTTTTTACCTGCATAATCGGTTGCATCAAAAGTAAAGGTGACCGTCTGGGTCGATTTGGCGCTATCAGCAGTAAAGACTACCGGAGCATCACACGTACCAACCTGCGTGTCATTTTCATCAACCAAAATGCCAGAAATAGTGTATTCCACGCCACTTGTGAGACCCGAAAGGGTTACCGTGTCGGTAATGGTCTGGTTTGCAGCAGCTTCGATGGTGTTACCAGAAGCACCCTTTGCGCTCGTCTTAACAGTCGGAGTGGTGGGTTCGTCATCACTGCCGGAAGATTGAGTATTGGTAAATGCAGCAGTAGTTGCTTCAGCAGAAAGAGTTGCCTGCGGTTCATATGGTGCATACATGCCAATAAGAGGCTGCGGAACCGTAGTGTTAATACCGGTCGATTCACCCTGAGTTACAGTGTTCCAATAAACATAGGTTTCTGTGCCCTCCGGATAAACGCTTAAGCCGCCTTCTCCCTTAAGTGCATAGTTGATTAACTTATCAAACATATCCTGGTCCGGCGCAAAGTCCCTATAGCTTCCGGCAGAACTATCCAGAACGCCATCCTTATATCCCTGTCCGCATTTGAGAACAAAGAACAGTGCTTCCTGCGTTGTTTTACGCAATGCGCTCACATTGGTGAAGTTCCCGGCGTTATATGGATATCCATTCCACATAACTTTCTGAACTGCATCGAGCAGACCCCATCCATACATAACGTCTGGATCGCTAGAATCTGACCAGGCACCACTTGCGTTGGCATTATCTCTCTGGAAATAGTCATACGTATAGAGGTATGCAACATTATCAATCCATCTATAACGTTCATCACTGGTCGGGATAAGCGCTACAACCTCACCGTTTATCTCTATTCCCCAAAATATGCCTGTTGGAGCCTGAAATGCGTTGAGGTCACCATTCCAGATAGTACGAGTTGGGTAATCTGTTCCGGAGCCGCTCTTGTAGCTTACTCCGCAGAATACGTTTTCTATTGCGCCGCCATTATCTGCATCAAATGTAACACTTTTGTCCGAATACCACCCTTCATCCGGATCTCCGCCGTGATTATATGAAACCGTAATCGGAGCAGAGGTTGTTCCCGTAGCGTGCTTCTGGGGCAGATAGTTGTCGCCATTATTAGGTGTCGCACTGCCAGATGCATCCGCTGGTGTTTCCGTTACCGTAACTGTGATGGTCTTAGCTTTGGTGTCGTAGGTAATAGTCGAATCATCACCTTCGGTTTCGGTTACTTTGTACTCATACGTGCCCGCTGCAGTATAGGTGGCATTACCGAACGAAATATTGCCTTCAGCATCATTGGTAGCCGTAGTTTTTTCTGGCATGGGGGCGCCTTCAGTAACAGCTTCGATGGTGAACTCGAATTGGTCTGCTTCAAGCGTGCCACCATCAAGTACCTTAGTTGCCGTTAGCTCGGCTGTTGTGCTTGCGGCATAAGCCGAAGCGGGGGTTGCTAGCACGGTTGCGCCAGCAATAAGAAACGCGACCACTGTAGCAACAAAAGCTACAACTAATCGCGCATGCAGTTGCACGGTCCTACTGTTGTTCATTTCAGTTTCCTTCCTTGAGAACCTGCTTGAAGGCCCACTACGCCCTCAATATGTAATATGATGTATAGTAACCCCCATATCTGGTGTTGTCAAAGAAAATATCTACTAAAATATAGAGTGATAAAAGGTACATAATTCCTCCACAACTGAATTGAAGAGGAGTTTATTATCTCTGAGTAACAAACAACAAAGGATAGCCGCATGAAACGATACGCACGACTCCGTAAAATCTTAGAGAATCAAAGAATCGATGCGATTTGTATACGCGATACTTCTCACATCGCCTACCTAACGGGCTTTGTTCAGCGTTTATAGGACTAACATATTATGGCTGCTCTGCGTGACAACTTCAAAGCCGCCTTCGATAACAATGCCAAAGTCTTCCAAACGCATACCAAACTCATTCGGAATATAGATGCCTGGCTCCACGGTAACCACATTGCCCACCTGCAAGGCTTCTTCTCCGCGAGGCGAAAGAACGGGGTCTTCGTGGATTTCAAGCCCCAGGCTATGCCCAAGCCCATGACCCATGGTGCCGCCAAAACCTGCAGCTTCTAAGACATCGAGTGCCAGTTGGTGGGCCTGCTTGCCGCTAACCCCAGGCTTAAGGAAGGCAGCAACAGCTTCGTTAGCTTCACGAATGGCAGCATAAGCCCTGCTCAAATGCTCGTTTGGCACACCTAGAAAGACGGTACGCGTCATGTCAGAACAATATCCTGCCACCTTAGCCCCGAAGTCCATAACCACGCACTGCCCCACTTCGAGGGCTGCTTCGCCTGGCTGGGCATGGGGATTAGCGGCGTTTGCACCCGCAGCAACAATAGTAGGAAATGCCAAGCCGTCCGCGCCATGGGCAAGCATGAAATTGTTTAACTCGCGCGCGACTTCACGTTCGGTCACGCCCGGTTTAATAAAGCGACATATGTGAACGAATGCGGCATCGGTAACCGCTTGGGCTGCACGCATGTGGTTTAATTCGGCAGCGTCTTTAACCTGACGAAGTGTATTCACGACCCTACTTGTTTCGCACAGCTGCACCGCCTGAGACATCGTTTTTTCAAGTTTGCGAAATTCAGCGAGTGGCATACTGTCTTCAATGCCCAACTTGCCCTGGGAAACATATCTGGTAAGCCATTCGGTATACGGCACAGCATCGTCGTCGACCTGAACGGGGCTTCCGCATGCTATAGCAGCCTGCTTGCAGGCATTGGCATAGCGCGAATCGGTATGAAGGACGCAACCCTGCGCATCAACCAAAAGCGAGTGGGCACGCTCTTCGTCAAACACGCCCGTAAAACCAGTGAGATAGGCAATGTTGGGCGTATCTCGCACCAAGAAAGCGTCAAAGCCTTCAGTAGCAAGCTGTTGCTGTAAGCGCTCCAAGCGATTCATGTTTCCCCACCTGTTCTAACCCGCCGCCAAAGCGTTGGCCTGTGCAACGACGCTGCGCACAATGGCTTCCTGAACAACATTGGGCACATGCTGGGCAAGCTCTTCGGCATGTTCTTCATGCCAGGCTTCAAATTCGTCGCCTTCGGCATAAGCAATACTCGCAATTTCTTCGCAGCCGCGTTCCCATTCTTCTTCGGGAAGCGTGCCCAAAACTTCAGTGCTAGCGCAGGCATAGACCACTTGGGCAAAGGCGCCCACCGCCTGATCGTAGTCGTCCACGTTAATGCCAGCCATATTGCAAAACGACGCGTTCGCCATAGCGGCAAGGCTCGTGGGCACCAACACCAGCGGCACGCCAAAGGAATAGGTCGCAGCTACAAAGCCCGCAATGTCGCACACCACGCCACCGCCCAAGGCAACAACCACGCAGTCCTGGTCGAACACCGCGTGCGCCATGGCGGTCCAAACTTCAGACACGCAGGCTGGACTTTTCATGTCTTCACCTGCGGGAATGGTAATATCGGTAACATGCAGCCCTGCGTTTTTTAGGCTGTTGTGAACCTGTGCAGCGTAAAGGGGCCCCACGTTCGAATCGGTAATAAGCACGGCAGCGGTGGCCCCAGGCGCACTGCTCACGACCCGGTCACCGAGCCCGTCGATAATGCCCGGACCAATGCGAACATCGTAGGACGGAGCGTTTTCTAAATTCACGACAACTTTTGCAACAGGCACGGTGGTCTTCTTTCCTTAATACTCAATTATCTTTCTGGCCCAATTCGCACATTTGTGAACGGTGCCCCCTAACGGGCTTGTGCCGCAAGACGCTTCTTGTATGCCGCCAACGCCGTATAAATATCTTCCATATTATCGGAGCCAAACTTACGAAGGTAGGCATTGGCTAGTACGAATGCAACCTCAGCTTCTGCAACCACGGCAGCAGACGGAACGGCGCACACGTCGCTCCGATCGCTCCTTGCTTCTTCGGATTCGAGCGTGTCCAAGTTAATAGAGGGAAGCGCGCTAGTCATAGACGGAAGAGGCTTCATAGCCGCCGTCATAATAAGGGGCAAACCCGTGGTCATGCCTCCCTCCAGGCCGCCCGCATGGTTACTTGCGCGACTAAAGCCATGCTTTTTGGTATGCGTAATGGCGTCGTGCACATCCGAACCATTAAGCGCCGCCGAAGCAAAACCCAGACCAAACTCCACGCCTTTTATGGCAGGAATCGAAAACAGTGCTGCGGCAAGCTGACTGTTCAGGCGTTCGGGGCCACTTTCAAAGCCACCAAGACCTGGAACCAAGCCCGTGGCAACCACGCGGAAAGTACCACCCAGGCTTTCCCCTTTCGTACGCGCGACCTTAATCATTTTCAGCATATGTTCGGTGGCTTCGGCATTAGGACAACGCACTTCGCTCATTTCGATATCGAGCGGCTTGTATTCAGGAGCAGCCTCAATTGGGTTATCTTCCACAAATTCCGCTGTACCAATACGTGTCACAAAGCTGAACACGTCCACGCCCAATTCGGCCAAAAACTCACGAGCAACGCCACCCGCTACAACACGCACCACAGTTTCGCGGGCGCTCGCGCGTTCAAACACGTTGCGGCAATCGTTGGTTGCATTTTTAAGCACGCCCACCAAGTCGGCGTGACCAGGGCGTGGCACCACTTCGCGTGCTAAGTTCTTGGGGGGCGTGCCAAAATTTGCCATACGGTCGGACCATTGCTTTGCGTCGTTGTTGGCAACGGTTAAGGTAATGGGGCTGCCAAGCGTCTTTCCAAAACGCACGCCAGAACTAATGATTACGTGGTCGCGTTCAGTTTCTTGCCCTTCGCTTGCAAGGAATTTCGGCTGACGGCGCGCAAGGTCAGCATTGATTTGTTCTTCATTGATGCGCAAACCCGCCGGAACGCCACTCACAATGGCGGTAAGGCTTGGTCCATGGCTTTCACCTGCGGTAATAAACTTCATCATGTCTCAATTCTAGCACGGCTCTGCAGCCTCAAACATAAGCGTATACAGCTCGTCTGGCTCCAGCGGGTTTTCAATAGCGTGCGCACTAAGCAGCACCGAGGCATTTTCAACGGCCTGCGTTACCGCCATGCCACGACTCTTGTTTGCCATTTCCGCAACATCTATGCAAATGTCGGCCGCCGCTATTTCATTGGTCGACCGTGCATAAGACCCATACACATAGGTAGGTTCTTCATAGGCCGCGCGAAAACTGCGATCACCTGCGTGGGCTGACTCCAAGTCCATGGTGGCATAGGCCAGTTCCTTATAACGCCCGATAAAGCCCATAAGTTCTTCCTTGGTGCGGGTATGGTCGGCGCCAATAAGCGCCACACGCGCAGCCCCTGCCTGGGCTGCTGCTGCAACGACTGCCAAGGCCGTACAACCACTGCCCTGCACGACAACATGAGCATCCGCAAAAGAATGGCCTTCGCGCTGGAGAGTACGCACACATGCAAGGCCTGAGGTATTAAGGGCAAGCAGGTGTTCGTTTTTATGGAAGAACATGTCGGCCCCACCCGACAACTTCACGCTCGCTGCTTTAATAGTGGCCGCTTCTGCAGCCACAGCTTTAATGGATTCGGAAACAGATGCGGGAATATGCACAGCAAGCCAGTTGCTTTGGGAAAGAAAGTTACGAGCTTCTTCTACAGAAGCACAGTTTTGGCTATTACAGTGCCAAGCAATTCCCAGCTTTTCAAACAAGGCACGATACATAGAAAGCTCGGCCAGGCTCGTATGCGCGGCGGTGGAGCTTTCCTCGGCAGCGCCGTCGCTTATTGCAAGAAGTTGTTGCACCTTATTCGCACCCTTCGCAGGCTTGGGCGCCTTCAGGTGTGCGGGCACCAAGCAAGGCGCGCTCAAAATTACGCAGCAGCAAGGTATGTTTTAAATCTTGTTCCACCAAAGGACACACCAAATAGGCCTTCATGCCCAACAAGTGGGCACCCACCACGTCGGTTGAAAGTTGGTCGCCCACCACCACGGTATTGGCACTGCGCGCCCCCAGCTTTGCACGCGCAGCCAAGTAACCATGGGGCAAGGGCTTAAGCGCTTTTGCAACCACGGGCAAGTCCAGTTCGGCAGCCCATTCGTAAGGAGTCTGATGCCAATTGTTGGAAAGCAAGCAGATGCTCACATCTGCTGCTTGCACGTCGGCCAACCACGTACGTACATCGCGCGGGATGTCGTGAGTTGCACGCGACAAAATGGTATTGTCCATGTCGAGCAGCATATTTTCGAAACCGCACGCCACCAAATCGGCTTCAGGTGAAATGCGTGTCACGCGCGAAAAATAGCGGTCTGGATCAAACAATCCCATGGGCGTCCCCTAAACCATGCGTGCCTTTGCCGAATTTGCGCAATGCTTATTCAGCAACTTCTTCAGCAGGCACGTCTCCTGCGATAGCGTCTTGATGTTCATCATAGGTTTCGCTGAAAGTATAGTTCCAGGAACCATCTTCGTTAGGTGTGAAATAGAAGTACAGGTAGGGTGTTTCTTCAGGTGCGCATGCCGCCTGCAGCACCGCCAAACCTGGCGAACAGATTGGACCAGCAGGTAAGCCCTTATTCAGATAGGTGTTGTAGGGGCTGTCGAT
>CAJOJB010000063.1:6916-8940 GCA_905234635.1 uncultured Eggerthellaceae bacterium
GCCGTCGACCAGATAGGCCACCGTTGCATCGGACTGAAGCGCCATATCTTCGGCCAAACGGTTATAGAACACCGAAGACACAGTTGGGCGATTTTCTTCAGTCGCTTCACGTTCAATTATTGAAGCTAGTTTTAATACGTCGTAGGGGCTTAAGCCTTTTTCTTCAGCAAAGCTATAGTCGAGTGTGGCCACTTCGCTTTGGTACTGCGAAAGCATACGGCGAATAATGGAATCGGCCGTGTCGCTTTCCGTTTTTGCGTAAGTCTTAGGGAACAGGAATCCTTCGAGTGAATTGTCGTAGGCGTCCTTCACGAAGGGGAAGCTTTCCTCGTAGGCCTGGGCATTCGTTGCCAGGTCAATAAACTCCTGAGCTTTAATACGCCCTTCATAGGCTTCTTCCACCATGGCCGCGGTGCGCGCAATGGTCAAACCTTCAGGGATGGTAAATGTAGTCGCTTCGGGACCCGCAACAAGGAGAGCAATAATGTCGTCGAGGCTTGTGCCGCCCAGGATAGAATAGACGCCAGGCTTCAGGTCTGCTTCAGCGCCCTTGGACTTGACGGCTTTAGTGAATTCATCGACCGTCGAAATGAGTTGACCATTTTTTAACGTACGTCCAATGTCGGCCACGGTCGAGCCCTCAGGAATAACAATTGGCACGTCCACGCCGGTGGCAATACTCCCCTTTTCTTCGGTAAAGGGCAGACCATCAAAATTGTTATTGAACCACCACCAGGCCCCAAAACCTGCGGCAAGCAGGAGTACCACCGCAAAAATGGTGGCTGGTATGGCGCTTCGACGCGGGTTGATAGCCGATGTGTCGTAGCTACGGAACTCTTTGTCGCCGCGAGAATGAGCGCGACGAGTGGCACGCGTGGGGTGCTCGGAATAGGTTATTTGCTTTCTCATAAACGCCCCTCCGTTTCTGTTCCGTGTGGCGCTTCGACTGCGGTTGACATTCTATTCACGTTCGTCGAGCCAAGCCTGTAAAAAAAGGCTCGCCGCTATCATATCGACTTTGCCGCGCATTTCGCGCTCAGACAAGCCGCTTTCATGCAAACTTCGTTTGGCTTCCACCGAACTTAAGCGTTCATCGACAAATTCCAGGGGAAGATGCACCGTTTCTGCTATATGCTCGGCGGTCTTACGCGCATATTTGGTCTGGGAACTCGCCGTCCCATTCATGCTTTGCGGAAGCCCCGCCAAAAGCAGGTCGGGTTCCCAGTCTTCCAATACGCGCTTCCATTCGGGCGCATTTGCCAACATGTCCTCGGTCGACAGTACGCACACCGGACTTGCCACGCGCCCCTGGGGGTCGGACACCGCAATGCCCGTGCGCACCTTCCCTATGTCCAAGGCCAGCACGCGCACCTTAGAGCAGCATGTCCTTTGCCGCTTGTAAAGCTGCGTCCAAGCCACCGGCGTCCTTGCCGCCAGCCTGCGCCATAGCGGGTTTGCCGCCACCGCCACCTTTGATATGACCAGAGATTTGCTTGATAACATCACCTGCGTTAAAGCCTGCTTCCACGGCGTCGTCGGAAGCGGCAGCCATGAGCAGCGGTGTGCCTTCGTTGTCGCAGCCAAGCACGATGGCGGAAGGACCTGCCGTGCGTGCACGAGCCACGTCCCACACATTGCGCAAAGCGCCAGCATCCATGTCTTTCACGCGCAAAACATACAAGGTATAGCCGCCCGCCGCCTGGGCCTGGTTGGTTTCAAGAGCTTCTTGCAAGCCGCTTACCATGGCGGTTTGCTTAGCGCGCTTGGCCATGGTTTGCATTTCCTTCATGCTTGCCAAGTTGTTGGCCGTACGCTCTGCTACGTCGGTGATAGGCACGCCCAGTTCGTCGGCTGTTTCGCGCAATTCGCGCTGCAATTCGTTTACATACGCGAGGGCATCGAAGCTGGTTACCGCTTCAATACGGCGCTGGTTGGCACCAATGCTCGACTCAGAAATAATCTTTACGAGGCCAATTTCGGCGGTGTTTTCCACATGGGTGCCACCACAGAGCTCCTTGGAAAAC
>CAJOJB010000064.1 GCA_905234635.1 uncultured Eggerthellaceae bacterium
CGCCTATCCTCAAAGCGTCGATAATCCGTGTTACCACTTCCCTATACATTGGCAGCCCCCTTATATGCTCTTACGTTATGCGCCACAAAGCGCGGCCTTAATCTGCATTGGCAATGCGCACGGTTCGTTCGGGCGTAATTGAAATGTCACCCGCCGCCAGGTGGCGCAACACCCACGGATATATTTCATATTCCGCTTCATGCACACGCGCCTCCAGAGTTTCGAGCGTGTCGGATTCCAAAATTGGTACCGCACGCTGAGCGATGATAGGGCCCTCGTCATACACTTCATTAGCAAAGTGCACGGTAACGCCCGTCACCTTTACGCCCGCTTCAAAGGCATCCTGAATGCCATGGGCACCGGGGAAGCTGGGCAGCAATGCCGGATGAAGGTTGATAACGCGGTCGGGATAAGCCGCGAAAACCGCTTCCCCAATAAGGCGCATGTAACCTGCCATAACAATGTATTCGGCACCCGCACGTTTCATTTCAGTTGCAATAAGTTCGTTGGCAACGTCGGGGTCTTGATAGACGTCACGATTAAGTGACATGGTGGGAATGCCCGCTTCGGCCGCGCGCACAAGACCGTAGGCGTCGGGGCGCGAAGAAAGCACGAGCACTATTTCAATGTTTAATGCACCTGCTGCGATTTCGTCGATTATCTTTTGCAGGTTCGTACCGCCACCGCTAATAAGGACGCCGATTTTTAAAGCTTCGCCAGCGTTTTGAAGTTCGCCAGTTTTTAGGGCGTCGCTACTCATCTTCGTCCTCCTCATAGAAGGTATCACGTTCGGTCGTGCGCTCCGCGGGTTCAGGTGCAGACGCTTCTTCGTTGATCTTTACCACGGGGAACAGGGCCTCCATGTTTTCGTAGCGAACTTCCCCACTACCAGGAACAATAGTTCCCACACGGTAGACTGTTTCGCCAGCCGCTTCCAAGCTCTTCTGCACGGCGTCGGCCGCTTCGGGTGCCACGATAAGCACACCGCCCAAACCCATATTGAAGGTCTTTAAGGCTTCCGTTTCGTCCAAGCGCGCCGCACGACAGACGAAGGGCAGAATGGGCGCCATTTCCCACGTGCCCACTTCCACCAGGGCATCCAAGTTTTCTGGCAAGGCACGGTTTAAGTTTTCCGAAATGCCCCCACCCGTAATATGGGCAAAGGCATGCACCGCGCCAGGGTTTTCACTCACGGCCGCGCGCACCTGCTTCACGTAAATACGCGTGGGTTCGAGCAGGGCATCCTGCACACTGGCACCACCTAGTTCAGGGCGTTCCAGGCGCAGCTCGTAGTGCGTCTTCCCTTCCACGCACACTTTGCGAGCAAGCGAGTAACCGTTGGAATGTAGTCCGCTCGAAGCCAGGCCCAGCAGCACGTCGCCTTCGCACACCGCCGCAGAATCGAGCATGGCCTTGCGGTCGACAATGCCTACGCAAAAGCCACTCAGGTCATAATCGTCGGCTTCCATAACACCCGGGTGTTCGGCCATTTCACCACCAATGAGGGCGCACCCCGCCTGGCGGCAACCTTCGGCAATGCCTGCTACCACTTCTGCTACTGCTTCTGCCTGCAACTTGCCCACCGCGATATAGTCCAGGAAAAACAGGGGTTCGGCACCTGTGGCCAGAATATCGTTGGCGCACATGGCCACCAGGTCTATGCCCACCGTGTCGTGCTTTTCGGCTAGCCGCGCCACTTGCAGCTTGGTGCCCACGCCGTCGGTGCCAGACACCAGTAGGGGATCTTCCATGCCCTTGGCTGCCGCAATTGAAAACAGCCCACCAAAGCCACCGATGTCGCCCACCACTTCGCTGCGATAGGTGGAATGCACCGCGTCTTTGATGGCGTCTACCGCGCGGGAGCCTTCGGCTGTGTCTACACCAGCGGCTGCATAGGTTACCGTGTCTTCAGACACCCAGCTAGGAAGATGGGGTGCGTCGTCTCGGGAAGCCGCATTCACTTGAATTCGTTCTGTCATTTCTTTCCTTCCCGTTACCAATGGAAATTGATTATTGACTTTATTATTCGTCTGCGACCGCGACGCCTTCTTCAAGCGCTTCCAGGTCTTCCGAAGACACTTCGACTGGTTCGGCACTACTTGCCGGGGCACTCTTCGGCACCGTCGTGTCGGACACTTGCGCAAACAGTACCGCACGCCCGTTGTCACGCGTATAGTCGCAGGTAGAAAGCGTAAACAGCTGCTTTATATCTTCGGGCTTTGGCATGCCTTCGCTTGGCTGGACCACACTGCGATCCATCTTGTCTTGGACGTAGGACGTGCGTTCTTCGGCGTCTCTGAAGGTGGTCTGCACCAGCAAGTCCCAGCCGTCGGTTACGACAACGGCAAAGGTGGTGCAGCGATAGTTCAGCTGAGGCGTAAGCACATACAACGTGCGATGCTTGTTGAATTCTTCGTTGGCAACCAGGTCGTTTGAAATGCAGGCAAACATCGACCCGTCATTCATATGGTGGCCGTACAGTACGTTGTTCATGTCGGTAAACGCTGGGTTATTGGCAGCATCCAAGAAGATCGAACCGTTGCGCGACGACTTCAGATTAAAGTCTACCCACAGGTATTCGTCGTTGTCTTTACCTTGAACCACCGGATAGTTAATGCGCGTACCCGGCATGTACACCCAAGCCACGATAGCAGGATTCACGGACCGCAGATATTCCCAGTCCACTTCCAGGTCCGCCACAGAAAATCCTTGTTCTTCGACGACGTCTTCAGCCGTTGAATCGGACACAACAAAGGCGCTCGAAGCAACCTGTTTATAGCCTTGGTCGGAAGAAAAATAGCCCCAGGCGATATAGCCCAAAGCCGCTACTGCGCCCAGAAAGGCAATAAGAGAAATCCAGAACACGACGCGCCAAACGCCGCCACCCTTTTTCTTCTTTTTTTCTTTAACGGGCACAAAGCCGGCGTTGCCCGGTTGCCCCTGGTTTGTACGCGAAGCCATATGCGCAATCGCCCCTCACCTTACAATCAACCAATATGTCAGCCTCTATTATGCCTTGTTTAGGCGTGCTTCAAGGGCTTGATTGATGATACGCAGGGCTTTTACACGAGCGTAAAGCTTGTCGTTGCTTTCCAAAATGATCCAGGGGGCGTATTCGGTCGAAGTTAGGCGGAACATGTCTTCCACGGCTTCGCGATACTGCGGGTACTTGTCGCGATTACGCCAGTCTTCTTCGGTAATCTTCCACTGTTTAGCAGGGTCTTCCGCACGCGCGGTGAAACGGTTCATTTGTTCTTCGCGATCGATTTCTACCCAGAACTTCAGCAGAATGGCACCCCAGTCCACCAGGTCGCGTTCGAATTCATTAATTTCGTCGTAGGCGCGCGCCCAGGTTGAAGGGCTGGCGAAGCCTTCGACGCGTTCCACCAACACGCGGCCATACCAACTGCGGTCGTAGATGCCCACGTGGCCTGCCTTGGGCAAACGGCACCAATAACGCCACAGATGTGGGTGCATAAGTTCGGGCTTGGTAGGCGCTGGGCTTGGGAAAATGGTGTAACTGCGCGCGTCGAGTGCCTGGGCTACGCGCTTGATAGAGCCGCCCTTACCTGCCGCATCCTGACCTTCGTACATCAATATCATAGGAATGCGCGCCAAGAACATTTGCATTTCCAGGTCAAAGAGCTTCTTTTGTTCTTCCTTCAACTGGCGACGATAGTCTTCGGGATCCAAGCGCAAGTGGTAGTCCACCCCTTTAAGCGTAGGATAGTCCGAAACAATCTTGAAGCGCGATTCCTTGGGTGCAGCCGCGGCCTGGATGGCGGCCGCCTTTTCGTTTTCTTCGCGCACCTTGGCCTGCTGCTTGGGCGTGCGCGTGCGTTCGTCCTTGTCGTCTTGCTTGATAAGACCCGCAGAATTCGCCTGTGCCTTTTCAAGGGCCGCCAAGGCCTCTTCGTCGGGCGCTTTATTAATGGCTTCATCGAGCGCATTTACCAAGGTGCGCACCACGCCCAGATTAGAGCGACGCTTGTCTTCAGCATTGAGCACCACCCAAGGTGCAAAGTCGAAGTTTGTGCGCGGCAAAAGGCGATCATAGATTTCGTAGGTGCGCCTGTAGTCGTCCATATGCGCCAGCTCTTCGGTGGTTACACGCCACGAAGTTTGCGGGTCGGCCGCCAGGCGGCTTAAGCGCTGCTTTTGCGTCTTACGGCGGATATGCAGGAAGAACTTCACCACTTTGTAGCCGTCGTCAACCAGCTGGCGCTCAAAAGCTTCGATGGAATTAATGCGACCCAAAATGCGTTCGAGACTTTCGGGGTCGATATTGTCGAAGTCGATGTCGGCAAGCGACTTTTCAGATGTATACAGTTCCTGCTGGATAGCCGTGGTATACCAGCCACGATCATAAATGGTCATGTTGCCACGCATATCGAGCGCTTTCCAGAATTGCTGCATAGGCGGGAAGAAGTCCGTGGCGCCCAGCTTCCCTGTACGGAATTTTTTAGCCGTTTTCACGTTGTAGCTTTCCGTTACATGAACAGACGTGTGGCGCGCGTCGAGCTTATACAACAAATCCGAAATGCGCCCGCCCTTGCCAGCGCCATCCCAGCCTTCAAATAAAACGACCAGGCCAATGCCCTTTTCATGGGCTTGCTGCTGCAGCACGACCAGGCGATTTACCAGGTCGTCGTAGGCGGTTTTATATTCGTCTTTAGTGATGTCGGAAACGTTGAAATCGACTTTTTCAAGCATAGATACTCCTTGCGCGCTGCTTGTATGGGTGAATTAATACCTTTATCATAACGTATGATGAAAAGATTGCTCCCCATATACCTGGCAGCGGTACTAATCTGCGCGGCAAGTGCATTCTTTGGCTGTATGCACGGAGAAGAAAACGGCGTGTCAAGCAGTGCTGCTGCGGCAAATAGCGGCTCGCAAACTTCGGTGCCCAATTCGTACCACATTTCATTGGGCTTCATAGGTGACATTTGTTTTGCCGACAATTACGTTCCCATGCAACATCTGGCTGATATTGGATCGAGCGACATCGCCGACGGCATAGACCCTGTCTTTATCCAGATAATGAAAAAGATGGACCTAATGTGGGCAAACAACGAGTTTGTCTACAGCGACCAGGGTGAAGCACTTGAAGGCAAAGCATTCACGTTTAAGGGAAGCCCAGCCAACGTGCGTTATTTGCACGACTTGGGAATCGACGTTGTGGGCCTAGCGAATAATCATGTGTTTGACTACGGCGAAGCAGCCTTCTACGACACGCTTCAAACGCTCGAAGACGCAGATATTCCCTACACGGGCGCGGGCCGTAACGAAAAAGAGGCGCGCGGCCCGGTGTATTTGACCGTGGATGGTTTTACGATTGCCCTGGTTAATGCATCGAACGCTGAATACACCATCTACACTCCCGAAGCCATAGGCGACGAACCTGGCATTGCGTGGTGTTATGACACAACGAAGTTCATTGAAGACATTCAAACAGGTGCGGCAAATGCCGACTTTGTTATTGCCCTTCCCCATTGGGGTACAGAACATTCCACGGAGCTTACCTGGGAACAAACCGAAGGGGCCCACGCCTTTATCGATGCGGGTGCCGACGCCGTCATTGGGGCCCATGCTCATAACTTGCAAGGGATGGAATACTACGAGGGCAAGCCTATTCTGTATAACCTAGGGAACTTTTGGTTTGATGACTATGACGATGTCGACACGGTCGTCGCAGAAATACGCCTAACAGGCGGCGGAACAGCCGAAACGGGTGCCGAACTGCGAAAAGGCACGGTTGAACTGGTGCTCCATCCTGGCAGACAGTCGGAAGTCTACACCGCCTATGCGTCTTCTGCTGAAGAACGCGATCGCATTTTCCGCTACATCGAAGCCATTTCTGGAAACATCACCATAGACGAAAACGGCATCCTCCACGAAGCTGCATAATGGGAATTTGGGGTCGGAGGATTTTTCCCAAAAAAGGGAAAAATCCTCCGACCCCAAATTCCCATTATTACAAAGCTGCCAAAATAGCTTCTACCGATGACTTTGCATCCCCGAGTAACATGTGCGTATTGTCGTTATAGAACAACGGGTTGGCCATGCCAGAATAGCCAGTAGACCCCATGTTACGCTTAAAGACCACGACATTGCCCGCTTCCCACACACGCAGCACCGGCATACCCGCAATGGGACTACTTGTGTCAGTTTCAGCTGATGGGTTCACGGTGTCGTTGGCACCGATAACCAGGACGGTGTCCACATCGCCAAAGTCGTCGTTAATTTCATCCATTTCATACACCATGCTGTAGGGCACCTTGGCTTCCGCCAGCAGCACATTCATGTGACCCGGCATGCGACCTGCCACGGGGTGGATGCCAAACTTCACATCCACCTTATGTTCGGCAAGTTTGCGCACCAGGTCGGCCACCGCAAATTGCGCCTGCGCCGTAGCCATGCCATAGCCAGGAGCCACCACAACCGTCTTGGAAGCACGCAACATCGCAGCTACTTCTTCGGCCGTGGTTTCGGTGTAGTCTCCCAGGTCTTGCGAAGCAGCGCTTCCGTCTGCACTTGCGCCCGCCGCCTGGGCGCCATCGCCAAAACCGCCAAGAATTACAGAAATGAAAGAGCGGTTCATACCCTTACACATGATGTAAGACAGGTAAGCACCAGAACTACCTACGAGTGCGCCCGTA
>CAJOJB010000065.1 GCA_905234635.1 uncultured Eggerthellaceae bacterium
AATAATCATGTCGGCCGAGCTTATTTCATGAAGCGCCGTCTCCACCACCGCGTCGTCCAGCGGCTCCTCGTAGAGCACCACGTCGGGGCGAATAATGCCGCCGCATTCGCAATGGGGAATACCTTCACTTTCGGTGATAGCTTCCAGCCCATAGGTCTTGCCGCAGCTTTCGCAATAGTTGCGATGCACACTGCCGTGCAGCTCGATGACCTTTTTGCTGCCTGCCATCTGGTGCAGGCCGTCTATGTTTTGCGTAACGACGGCGCTTAGCTTACCCGCTGCTTCCAGCTGCGCCAGTTTGCGGTGGGCGGCATTGGGTTGGGCGTTGGGGAAGATCATCTTCGTGCGATAGAAGTCGTAGAACCATTCGGGGTTTTGCCGAAAGTAAGAACGCGACACCATGACCTCGGGCGGGTGGGGCCACTTTTCGTCAAAGACGCCGCCCGCACTGCGGAAATCGGGGATGCCGCTTTCGGTGGAAACGCCCGCGCCCCCAAAAAACACGATGCGCTGGTGGGCGTCAATCAATGCGCGAAGCTTTTCCTGATCCTGCTGCAACCGTTCTTCCATAAATCCTCCTTGTACTATTTTGTCTTGCTACAATTAAAGCATGGAAAAGCAGCAAGAAACAATGGGTCAAACGCGCGAGCAGCGCATCGTTCGCACGAGCATACTTGGCATTGTGGCCAATGTGGCGCTGGCGGCCTTTAAGGCGGCGGTCGGTCTGCTTTCGAATTCTATCGCCATCGTACTCGACGCCGTAAACAATGCCACCGACGCGCTTTCCTCCATCGTTACTATCGTCGGCACGCGCCTGGCAAACAGGGGGGCGGACTACGACCATCCCTTCGGCCATGGGCGCGCCGAATACCTAACCGCCATTGTTATCGGCGTCATCGTTTTGTACGCGGGCGTGACGTCGCTCGTGGAATCGGTGCAACGCATCCTCAATCCCGAAGTGGCGAACTACAACACGTTTGGCCTGGTCATCATTGGGGTTGCCGTGGCCGTGAAGGTGATTCTTGGTCTGTACGTGCGCAAGGTGGGTGGCGAAGTGAATTCCGATTCGCTTACCGCTTCGGGCACCGACGCCCTGCTTGATGCGGTCATTGGTGCATCCACCCTTATTGCTGCCATCATTTTCATGGCAACGGGTTTTTCGCTCGAAGCGCCGCTTGGTGCCATTATTTCACTTGTCATCATGAAGGCGGGCTACGACATTCTGCGCGAAACCATCTCCAAGATTATTGGCCGCCGTGCCGACCCCGACCTGTCGCGTGGTATTAAAGCGACAGTGAGCGAAGTGGAAGGCGTGCGCGGAGTCTACGATTTAATCTTGACTGACTTTGGGCCCGACCAGTTTATGGGAACCGTTCATGTGGAAGTGGACGAAAGCACCACGGCTACCGAAATCGACACCATGACGCGTACCATTCAGCATCGCGTGATGAAGGAACATGGTGTGCCAATAACTTCTGTGGGTATCTATACCACCAACACGGCCAATAAGGCAGCGGAAGCCATGCGCGCAAAGGTGGAAGAAATCGCATTCCGCCACCTGCACGTGAAGGAAGTCCACGGCTTTTACGTAGACGAAGAAACGAAGACCATGCAGTTTGACGTGGTTCTCACCTTCGAAGCCGAAGACCGCGAAGTTTTGTGGCGCCATATTATCGAGGACGTGCAAAAAGAATTCCCCGACTATACGGTGCAGGTTATCCTGGATTCAGATATTACGGATTAATAGCAAGGTAGCGTCAGTAAGCCAGCGAGTATTATCTGGCGCCGCCACCGCCAAATCCACCAAACAGACCCTTCTTTTCGTAAGGAACACTTTCTATGCCGAGAATGGTATAGCCAGTGTCTTTGAGAGCTGCGCGCACTGCGTCTTCAGCCAATGCTTCTTCGGCAACAATAACCGTTTCACCAGCTTTGTGCGAAGAATTTACCTTGCTTACATCAAAAGCAGCACGGATGGCGTCATTTACATGGGCTTCGCAGTGCCCGCACATCATGCCATCAATCTTTACTGTTGTTTTATACATGTTAAGCTCCTTTTTCTCTTTGTTGTCCATTGTATACGACTGCGTGTTATTCGGCATGGTTTTATTGGCGTGCATCCTGGAGTCGCAATGTTCATTCTTTAAAAAAGTAGCTAACTATCCAAGGGGAACAAGAGATGTGCCTAGGACCTCTGTCATTTCGAGACTAATATTCTCAGGTAGTGGTTACCACTCCGACAATATCTTGCTCCGCTTGCACCCGCGCTTTATCAAGATTGACATGTCGGTTATCCGCAATATCCAGCTGTCTTCGAACAAACAAATACTCGTTTCCCATGCGGTTGAATATGCCCGCTCCAACGACATGCGTGTCATAGCCGAAGGTGTGGAAACCTACGATGAACTGAATACGCTTATCGAATTGGACGTTGACTATGTTCAGGGGTATTGCCTTGCAAAGCCGTCTGCAGAACCTGCCGTGTTAGACGAAGAAGCGGTGCACATTATTACGCAGCGCACGTAGCTAAGCTTATCGCGTGAGGCGTTGGTCCAGGTTTTACATTTTTCTTTCTGGCCAAGACCAGTCTTGCACGAAGGCAATAAATTCGCTCACTGCAGGGGTTAAGCGTCCACGGTTATAGGCAATGCCATAGCGCATATGAATGGGCAGGTCGGAAAACGGTCTATAGGAAATCCCGGGGATATCTTTGCAGAAGGACAGCGGCATGCAGGTAATACCACAATTTGCAAGCACCAGCGAAATAGTTGCTTCATGGTGGTTGCCCCGGATAACATGTTCAATTCTTACGCCCGCACGCTGGAAGGCGTCGTACAGGCGCGTGAAGAACTGAGGCGACGTTTCAAGCTCGTAGAGCATGAAGGTTTCGTCTATAACATCGCGCATTGATACTTCTTCTTGCTTTGCTAGTCTGTGGTCGGGTGGTACCACCACATAAATAGATTCTTCGAATAGTGGGATGCAGTCGATGGATGTCTGTACTTCAGTTTCGGACAGTTCCATGAATGCGGCGTCCAGTGCTCCAACTTCAAGCATGTGCATGAATACATTCCAGGTGTCGATGGTAATGTCGACTTCTACATCAGGCTGCTCTTTGCGGAAAGTGCGCACCACATCGGGTACGTCCGCCCACGTTACGGGGCCGTGATAGCCCAGCCGCAGTAATTCGCGTGAGTTACGTTCGGTCATTGAAACGGCACGGCGCATTCCATCGTACTCTTTTACAATGGTTCGGAAGTGTTCAAGGGTAACGTGCCCAGTTTTTGTGAGGGCTAGATTACGACCGCGAACTAACAGCTGGGTTCCAAGTTCTTTTTCCAGGGCGTTCATTTGTGCCGACATGGCTGGTTGGGTGATACATTGCTCACGTGCGGCTTTTGAAAGGCTGAGGTTTTCAGCCACGCTTATAAAGCAACGCATACGGAAAACATCCATAGACTCCCCTTTGATACGCATATATGATAGCGCAAAGAGGCTGGCAAAGAAGTCCAAAAATACTAACGGGCCGCTCGGGGAGGGAAGAGCGACCCGTCGTAGTGTGTGCAACGCTATGTGCCCCACTATTTACGCATGTATTTCCTGGCGCGTATCTTTTCTTTTGAGCACGTTGCGTTCAGCACTTTACCTTGAACATCCTATTTATCAAACAGGAATTCGGCTACCAGGCGACCACCCGTGGCGCACCAGCCCTGCTGCGAACCAGCCATGATACCCACGTCATAGCCCGCGCCGCAATAGGTGCTGTTGTCGCCACCAAGCGCGAACAGGCCAGGGATAATATCGCCGCCCGTTTTGAGCACTTGGAAGTTTTCGTTGCTGCGTACGCCACCAACCGTTGCAAACATGGCAGGCTGATTAAGCACACCATAGAAGGGTGCGGTCTCCACGGGCACGAGGGCTTCGGGCGGGCACCCAAATACGGGGTCGGCGCCAGCTTCAGCACACGCGTTGTATTCTTCAATAGTCTTAGCAAGAGCAGCTGCGTCCAAGCCAAGCTTTCCAGCAAGTTCTTCAATGGTGTCGGTCTTGAAAATACGCCCGTCTTCAACGGCCTTCGCCACAGCTTCAATACCAATGGTAAAGGGTTCGCCCATTATGTAGTCCGGACCCAGCGAGTCCAGGCTAACTGGCAGGGCTTCCTTGGTGCAATAATCAAGATATGCCTGGTCGATGATGGTATAAACGGCATTTTCGTTGATGATGGCATTACCTGCCTGCGAGAAGTCGGCCATAAGAGCTTCGTTGAAGAAGCGCTGTGCCTTGTCGTTCACGCGCAGGCCTGGGCTCCAGGTAAAGATCCAACCTGCAGGTTCTTCAAATTCGGTTTGACCAGGAATGGCTGTAGAAGCATACATAATGTTGCCAGGGAAGTGCAATTCAGCACCCAGTTCACGCGCCCAGGTGATGCCGTCACCATCGCGGCCAGGGGCGCCCCAGTTGGTAATACGGCTGTGATCTACATGGGCAAATTCTTCACACATTTCGGCGTTGTTGGCCCAGCCGCCTGTTGCGAGCACGACCGAGTCGGCTTCGATGGCATATTCACCGTTTTCACCCTGGACATAAACACCCTTTACGGTGCCGCCGTCAACGATAAGACCCGTGGCGGGGTTCTTCAGGCGCATGTCCAAATCCAGTGATTCGGCGTATGCCAACATGGGCTGGAAGAAGCCTTCAAGTTCGCGCATAACATTGCCGTCCTTGTCCGCCACCAGGTGCCAGCTGGGATAGGAAGTTGGCGCGGTAACTGCTGTCTTGAAGAAGTTAATGCCACATTCATTGTGCAGCCAGTCGATGGTGGCACCAGAATTTTCCAGGAAGTGGTGAAGCACGCTGGATTCGCTGCCCCAGTGATGGTAATCCTGGATGCGCAGGAAGGCCTCGTTCAGGTCGAATTCCTGGTCCTGTTCCTTGTGCATAAAGCTGTTCAAAGCGCCGATGCCTTCAGCGTAGTTCGAAGAGCCACCAAACATGCCAGTTTTTTCAAGCAAGATAACGTTGGCGCCCAGCTGCTTTGCGCGAACTGCGCAGCACAGACCAGCCGTGCCGCTGCCTACGACAACGATGTCGCAGGTTTCAGTGGAAGTGGGATTATGGCTTGCAGGTGCAGCAGATGCTGCAGCCTCTGCAGATGCCGATGCTTCGGCAGATGCTGCTGCGTCAGCGGACGCCGAGCTTTCTTCGGCAGCCGAACTTGCAGCAGCTGCAGAAGACTGTTGTGCTGGTGCACTACACCCCAGCATACCCGCTGCTGCACCGGCGCTTGCAGCAGCTGCACCAAATACGAAGTTTCTACGTGTGAGACTCATGATTTCCACCTTTCCGAAAATCTTTGCAGGCCCTCCACCTGCACCCATACCTATAGTTCTGGGCTTGGCAGTATTGTAATTCCGCTCTGGTTGATTGCTTATTCCAAGATTATTATGAAACTATAGAATGCTTTTATAGCCTTGCTTTGCTAAGCTTGAATTGAGCAATGAAGGCGTGCTAAGGCAGCGTTTTCCCAAGGTGGTTTAAGGTTTTAAGCAATGTCATATGAAAAGCTCCAGGCTTTAGAGTTTGTAAGCGAAGAAGAAAAGAAAGAATGGAAGACCTTGTTGTCGGCCTTTTTCCCGCCACTTCGAAGGTCTAGATTCCAATTAAGTCATTGATAACTTCGGCAGCAAGGAGCAAACCAGCGGCAGGCGGCACAGCGGGGTGCGTGCCAGGTAAGCTGCGGCGGCCAGGGTCGGGTGCTTCGCTGGCTTCGTCTGCGTGGGGTTCAAGCACGTCTTCTTCAGAATAAACTACCTTGAAATGTTTGATGCCGCGCTTGCCGCATTCTTTGCGAATGATTTTGGCGAGTGGGCAGATTTTGGTTTTATTGATGTCGGCCACCTTGAAGCCCGCAGGGTCTACTTTGTTGGCGGTGCCCATGCAGCTAACGAAGGGGATGCCTGCCGCGGTGGCACGCTCAATGAACAGGAGTTTTGCGGTTACCGTGTCCAGTGCGTCGACTGCGTAGTCGAAGGTGGCAAAGTCGAATTGGTCGGCCGTGTCGGGCAGGAAGAAGCATTGGGAGGCATTCACCTGGCAGGTAGGGTTGATGGCTGCAATACGTGCACGCATCGTGTCTACCTTGGCCTGTCCAATGGTTTCGTGGGTAGCAAGCACCTGTCGGTTGATATTGGTTTCGCCCACCACGTCTTTGTCTACGATGGTCAGATGTCCCACGCCTGCGCGTGCAAGTGTTTCAGCGCATATGCCTCCCACGCCGCCCAAGCCAAATACGGCTACGTGTGCGTGCGCAAGCGCTTCAACTGCGCTTGAACCAAGCAATAATCGTGTCCGTGAAAACTGGTCCATGTCTCCCTTTCCGTGGACATTATCGCACGAAGCGTTGACGATGGGGGCACGACAAAGTCAGTGTGCGGCGGCACGCAACCCATCGGGCACGAAAAAGGGGCCAGTATATACCGGCCCCTTGCGTGCGCAATTGAATACAGTTCTTACATGACGTTGGGTACGATAACAGCTAGGTCGTCGGCGGAAAGGCC
>CAJOJB010000066.1 GCA_905234635.1 uncultured Eggerthellaceae bacterium
CTTCGCGCTGGCTTTCCTTTTTCGCCAGGTCGGCACGCTTATCGTAGAGTTTCTTGCCCTTGCATACCGCCAGTTCAACCTTCACCAAATTGCTCGTCGAAAAATACATGCGCAGCGGAATAAGCGCCATACCCTTTTCCTTTACCTGCGCCTCCAAACTGCGAATTTCGTTTTTATGCAGAAGCAGCTTGCGGTTACGGTCGGGGTCAGGGTTGGCAATATTGCCGTGGCTATACGGCGCAATATGCAAATTCATAAGCCACACTTCGCCCTTGCGCACCATGGCAAAACAGTCCGTGAGCTGGCAATTGTTTTCGCGCAAACTGCACACTTCAGTGCCTGTAAGCACGATGCCCGCTTCAATAGTGCGCAGCACATCGTAGTCGTGAAAGGCACGACGGTTTTTGGCGATGTTCTTTTCTTCGCGCTGCGGCACCTTAATTCCTTTTACAACTGACTTTCTGCGGAAACCTTCTACATGCCTGGCACGAAGGAAACGTCTTCGTCCAGGTCGCGCACAAAGCGGACCAGTAGTTTAATACAGGCTTCAATGTCGTCAAGGGAGATAACTTCGGTAGGCGTATGCATGTAGCGAAGCGGTATGCTGACCACACCCGTTGCGCGGCCACCGCGCTGCACCTGCATCTGCCCTACGTCGGTACCCGTTACACCCGGCTCGGCTTCAATTTGATAGGCAATTTTTTCTTTCTTGGCAGCTGCCACCAAGCGCTCATAGACCACGGGATTGATATTAGGACCACGCCCAATAACGGGGCCCGCGCCCAGTTCAATCTTCCCATGCTTAGTCTGGTTGATGCCAGGGTAGTCGGTGGCATGAGTAACGTCGACAGCTATGGCCACTTCTGGGTTAACGTTATAACCGCTCGTTGCTCCCCCACGCAAGCCTATTTCTTCCTGCACGGTTGCACAACACACGTAGTCAGCCTTAACCGACTTGAGCTTCGCTAGTTCTTCTGCAACGCGGCAGGCCACAAACACGCCTGCCTTGTCGTCGAAGGCGCGAGACACGGCAAGCTTCCTACCGAACTCTTCGAAGCCAACGCCATAGGTTACCGTGTCGCCTATGGTGACCTTTTTCATAACTTCCTTGGCGGGAAGCCCCAGGTCAATAACCAGTTTGTTTATGGGAGTAACCTTTTTGCGGTCATCTGCGGGGACCAGATGGATAGGAGCACGCCCCACCACGCCGCGCAGCACGCCACTTTCGGTGTGCACGTCCATACGCAAACCGGGAAGCAAGCCCGCATCCACGCCACCTACGGCAGAAACCGAAAGGAAACCCTCTTCGGAAATATAGTGCACCATAAGGCCAATTTCATCCATGTGGCCTGCCACCATAACCGTAGGCACCGTGGGCAGGTTCACTTCACCATCTTCGACCGTCTTGCCATGGGCTGTACCATACACGCGCGCATGGACCGAACCCATAACGTCGGTTTCGATTTCGTCAGCGTAATTTTCCAAGCGTTCGCGCACCATGCCAGCAACGGCCACTTCAGTGCCTGTCACGCTGGGCGTTTGTACGAGTTCTTGCAAGAAAGCGAGATGGTCCTTGTTCATGGCTAATCCTTACTGTTGGTCGGGATTCAGGGGTTTATTGGGATTATATCCGTTGGAAAGATACGGATTATTGGGATCGAAACCAGGTACTACGGGCATCTGCGGTGAAGCGGGTGCAGTTGGAGCAGCAGGAGTTGGCGCTGCAGAACGAATAGCATCGCTATATTGATGCGGTGCTGCATAGCCTTGCTGCATGTTGTCCAAACTATTGTCGATTACGGGATTGTAGGCATCCTGCACGTAGGGCTGCTGCTGCCCATAAGTCTGGTCGTAGGACTGACCGGCTGGCTGAGCATTGCCCTGGTTGTAGGGCTGCCCGTATGCACCGCTGTGCACTAGATGGGCCTTTTTCGCCATGTGTCTTACCAGGTACATGGCTACCACAATAATAACCAGCAGGAAAATCCAAAACATCAAGTCCAGGATGAGGGCATTGTCACCCAGCGCGCTTATACTCGCACAGAAATCGTAGAAGCCGTGGCAAAGAACGGGAATGATAATCGCGCAGGCCAGCAGGGCCCATAGCACGCTTGGCCAAGCCGTAGAAACAGCCCATGAACACACCGAAAATGGCATGCCCCGGAATAGCTGTAAAGGCACGAACCACCGCCGTAGCGAAACCAAATTCGTACACGTAGCCTATGTTTTCCAGAATGGCAAAACCAAGTGAAACAAACACGGCGTAGACGATGCCGTCAAACACATAGTCAAATGCAGGGTTTTTCCAGGTCTTCCAGCGCAGGAAGAAAAACTTACAGACCTCTTCAGAAAGCGCAATGATAATGAAGTTTTCAAACAGCAGCTCGGGGATGCTATATGCTTCGCGGCCACCCATAAACACTTCCATGCCCACCGTTTCCAGAACGATTGCAGGAATACAGGCGGCGGCACCCCAACCCAAGAGGCGCGCAAGCAAGCGACCCGGCTCTTTTTCAACGGGGTCAATCTTGTATACGTAATACAAAAGCACTGCTGCAGGCACCACAGCCATAACAAGCAAAATGTCCACGTGTATCTCCTGCTTTTTACCGAAATACTCTACTTACATGATAGCGCACACGAGCAAAATCATGCACAATAGTTCACGGACGGCATGACAGTTTCAAACCAGATTTTCACAAGGAGGACTCCGTATGAAAGCATTTGAATTCTACGCTCCCACCGACCACATTTTTGGCGAAGGTGTCGTGGATCAAGTTGGAGAACGCTTGGCGGCCGCGGGATGGAAAAAGGCTCTGATCGTATACGGCCAGGGTTCTGTCGTAAAAAGCGGCCTGCTCGACAAGGTTAAGAGCAAGCTGGACGCTGCAGGCGTTGCCTATGTGGACCTGGGTGGCGTGCGCCCCAACCCTGAAGTGGGCCTGGTGCGCGAAGGCATCGAAACCGTGATGAAGCTGCGCGGAGACTGGACATTCGATGTGGGTGTTTATACGCAATTGTATTAGACCATGAAACGGTTGATCTTGGGAAGCAACTCTCCCAGAAGGCGGGAGCTATTGAAAGGCCTTGGCGTTGATTTTACGGTAGATACGGAGAATCACTTCCAGGAAAACTTTGGTCCGGACATCCCCTATGACGAGGTGCCCCGCATTAGCAACGACGAAGTGAAGGCGAAAAACGGCGCCGCGGGCGACATCTTCCGCCCCAAGCTTGCCTTCCTCGACCCCACGCTCACCTACACCCTGCCCCCCTACCAAACGGCAGCAGGCGCAACCGACATTATTTCGCACGTGTGCGAACGTTTCTTTAGCGGCGTGGGCGAAGTGCCCATTTCCGACCTTATTTCCACGGGCATTGTGCGCACGGTTATCGACGCCACGCCCATCGTTTTGGAAGAGCCTGAAAACTACGACGCGCGTGCCAACATTGTGTGGGCGGGCACGCTGGCACATAACGACATTTCGGGCTGTGGCCGCAGCATGAACCCCGCAGCACGTGCGGGCGGCTGGGAAAGCCATGCGCTTGAACATGCCATTTCGGCTTACGAGCCTGAAATCACCCATGGTGCCGGCCTGGCTGTGGTTATGCCTGCTTGGATGCGCTACGTGTGGCGCGAAGATCCGCAGCGCTTCTTGCTGTTTGGTTATGAAGTCTTCGGCATCGAGCCGCTTGAAGAAGGCGACGAAGGCTACGAAAGCGAAGAACAGGCCATCGAATGGGCGGTTGAAGCCACCATCGACGAACTGGCTGCCTTCTTCCAGGAAATTGGCATGCCGGCAACCCTGGGCGAATTTGGCATTACCGCTGAAAACCTGGACGAAATCTGCGACATCGTGGCAGACGCCAAGGGCGAAGAATTCGGCGGTTTCAAGAAGCTTAACCGCGCCGACGTCAAGGCTATCTTCGAATCCTGCCTGTAGGCAGACTTTCTGGGAAAAAGGGGTCGGAGTAATTTTTCCCAAAACTGGGAAATTTTACTCCGACCCCTTTTTCCCAATTGAATAGTACTACTTTAAGCCTATTCTTGAACCGAAATGCCAGACGAGCAGCCAAAAGTTGCACAAAGCGACAATGGTTACAAAAGGGAAAACTCTAGTTTTCGAGAATGAGGCTGGCCGGGCTGAATGCGAACACGTACGCGCTGACCCAAGCGGAAGGTGCGCCCTGTGTCCTGGCCTGTAAGCTTATAGGCTGCCACGTCGAGCGAAAAATATTCATTACCCAAGCTGCGAATAGGCACTAAGCCTTCCGCAGTGTTATCCAACTGAACAAACAGCCCATAGGTTGCAACACCCGAAACTATGCCTTCAAAGTCCTGACCAATAAACTGCTGCATGTATTCCACCAGCTTGGTTTCCTGGCTTTCGCGGGCTGCGGTTTCGGCAATGCGTTCCATCTTTGAAGAATGTTCCGCTAGCCACGGCAGGCTGTCACATTCGGCCTGGTAGCTTTCGGTTTTTCCCAGCACATGCGTGCGCAACATACGATGTACAACCAAGTCTGGGTAGCGCCGAATAGGGCTCGTAAAATGGCAATAAGCTTCGAGTGCAAGACCGTAATGGCCTTCACAATCTGGCTTATAAACTGCACGCTGCTGGGCACGCAAAAGCAAGTTTGAAATAAGCGGTGCCTCCGCCCTGCCGCGCACCAAAGCAAGGAGTTGCTGGGCTGCATGAGGGTTACCCGTAACCAGGTCTGCCAGGTTAAGCTGCTTGTCGTAGCCAAATTCCTGCAGAATAGGCACGAGTGCTGAAAGCGAATCAATTGAAGGAGCTTCATGCACGCGAAAAATACCCGGAGTTTGCGCGTTACGCAGGCGCTCGGCAACGCATTCATTGGCCAAAATCATCGCCTCTTCAACGCAGGACGTGGCAGCCGTACGACTGCGCACCACTACGTCTGTAGGATGGCCTTCCACATCCAGCTGGACCTTGGCTTCGCGTGTTTCGAAGTCCAAGCCACCTGCAGCTTCACGCATCTTTGCGCGCGCCTGGGCAAAGCGTTTCAATGTGGCAAGGGCATCGAATAGGTGCTCATGTGCGCCTTCGCTCAAAGGAAGAGCCCCTTGCGGCATGGGCTGTTCTTTCACCAACTTGGCTGCATCGTGCCAAGCTTCGCCGTGTAAATGTGCGTCGATATAGCATTGTGCCTGTTCGTAGGACAGACGGGCCTTAGATTCGATGATGCTCAAGTGGCAGTCGACCGAACTCACCTTAAAGCCAGCATCCAGCATCACGTCCACGGTAAAGGCGCGTCGTGGCTGCCCCGGGACCAAAGAACACACTTCGTTCGAAAGCGCTTCAGGCAGCATGGGAAGCACACGGTCGACCAAGTACACGCTGGTAGCACGTTTGCGCGCGTCGGCGTCGATAGCCCCGCCCCAGGGCACGTAGTGCGACACGTCGGCAATATGGATGCCCAGTTTAATGCTGCCGCCTTCAAGTTTTTCGATTGAAAGACTATCGTCAAAATCGCGCGCGTCGAAGGGGTCGACAGTAAAAGCAAAACGACTGCGTTCGTCTTTGTAACCACAGGCAAGGGCACCGTCCACGTCTACCTGGGCGCTTGCTGCTTCGGCTAGAGCCGCCTGCGAAAACTGCGTTTCCAACTTATGGCGCGCGATGATGGCCTCTATGTCCATGCCAGGCTCGCCTTCCATGCCCAGGACTTCTTCAACCACACCGGTTGCAGCCGTATTCCGAGAAGGATATTCCACCATGCGCACGCGCACGATGGCGCCATGGGGTATATCAGGGTTTTCGGAGCGCATGGTAAATACGTCGAAGGGTATGCGCGGGTCTTCGGGCACCACCACGCCAAAGGGGTCGGCCACTTCATAACGTCCAATGAGCGTATCGTGTGCACGCTGGACCACGCGCAGCACGCGCGCCGTGGGTCGCTGTCCAAGTTGCTTTTGGCCTTGCTTGCCCTTTCCGGGGCCAGCGGTGGTATTCACCTTAGCTGGCGCAATTTCTACTACGTCGCCATGACAAGCCCCTGCCAGCTTTGATGCAGGAACAAAAAATTCACCTTCGGCGGTGGTTACAAAACCAAAACCGTCGGGGGCAAGTTCGAGTACGCCCCGGGGGCGCGCTTTAGGCGTGCGACGCGTCGAGGTACGTTTCCTACCCATGCGCGCCTTCTATTCAGCTGCTTCAGGTGATTCTTCGGAACCGGCTTCTTCAGCTTCGTCAGCTGCTTCTTCTGTTTCTTCCGTAATAGGACGCCCACCCGCTAGGTCAAAGGCAGTTTCAACGGCAATAGTAAGCTGCGTATCGTCGCTTTCGCCCGCAGCAACCTGGATGTCGGGATTAATGCCATTACCGTCAATGTCGTAACCGCTGGGCGTCTTGTAATAAGCGCTCGTGAAACGAATGGCACCACCAAACGACAGCTCCTGAATAGACTGTACGGTGCCCTTGCCCATGGTGCGCACGCCCACAACCGTGGCACGCGAATTGTCTTGCAGGGCACCCACTAGCACTTCTGCGGTACCCGCCGTGGAGCCATTAATAAGAACGACCATCGGCAAGTCCGTTAATGTTTGCGACGCGGCGTTACGCGTTGCCAGCCCGTCCTTGGTTTGTATTTCAACCACGACGCCGCTTTTAATAAACATGGAAGCAATGTCGACCGACTGTGTTAAAAAGCCTCCAGGACAGTCGCGCAAGTCCAGAATAAAGCAGCTTACATTCTGCTTCTTAAGTTCCTTAATGGCGTCTTCAACAAGAGCGTCGGCATTCTGGGTGATTTGTGCGACCTTGATATAGCCAATGGTGTCTTCCAATACTTTCGAGCTGACGTTTTCCTTTTGTAGGTCGGAACAGGTAAGCGTAACCGTGTATTCGTCGCCACCTTCAGCGTCGAGCGTGGCGGGACGGCGGAAGGTGAGCACCACCGTGTCACCCGCGTCGCGAGAAACAGCCTTCACCGTTTCTGCCTGGGTCCAACCTTCGTTATTCCCTCTGTCGCCGTCAATGGAAACCACGAAGTCACCAGGCATAACGCCTTTTGCGGCCGCTTCAGATCCTTCAAACACGTCGACCGCATAGGCCTTGTTTTGGTATTCGGCAAACAGAATGCCAACACCCGCGAAGGACCCAGAAACGTCCTTCAAATAAGCTGCATAACGTTCTGAATCGTAATAGCGCAAGGACGGGTCGTGAGCAACTTCGGCCAAGGTGGCAAGAACGCCTTCCGTGGCTTCTTCGAGGTTATATTCGTCGAAGCTTTGCTTTTCCAGAATGCCCTGCACTTCGGCAACACGGGCTGCGAGGGAATCGTACGTAGACCCCGAAACCGTCATGCCAGGGTTAACCTGTTCGGCACCCTTGCCCGTGTCGAAGCCAAGGCGGTTAAGGATGTCGTTATTGCCGCGCACCCAAAAACCCGCGCCGAAGAAAAGGCATGCAACAAGCAGGCTGACCAAAACCTTGATCAGCCTTGCATTTTTTGCGCCCTGAGCGCGTAGTTTGTTCTGTGTACGGCGTGCCATACGTAAGCCTTATAACTGGCGCTACACCTTCAAGTAACGGCGCATTGCCATGGCCGAACCCAGCAAACCAATAAGCAGGCCTGCCACTACCAGTACACCATAAATGAACAGGTAGGACCTGCCCGAAATGTCGATGGGCAGCCATTGCAGCGTGGACTGTACGTGCGGAATGGCAAACATGCGCAGCAGTTGCAAACACAGAATTGCCAGCGCTGCACCAATAATGGCATGCAGCGTACCTTCCATAAGGAAGGGCCCGCGAATAAAGTTGTTTGAAGCGCCTACCAAACGCATGATGGCAATTTCCTTGCGGCGCGCCAGAATAGACAGGCGAATGGTGTTGTTGATAAACACAAACGCGATGAAAATGAGGAGCGCAATAAGGGCAAGGCCAATGTAGCGAATGTAGTTCGTGAGGCTGAACAGGCGTTCAACCGTCTTCTGGCCGTACTTCAGCGAATCCGCTGGTTCGGTCTTGTTATCGCAAATTTTGCGGAAGGTGTCGTTGCTTTCGATAGCAGAAGCAATGGCTTCAACTTCCTGCGCTTCGGAAAGTTCCACATCGATGGACGCTGGCAGCGGGTTTTGACCGTCCAGCTGGTCCACGATTTCAGGGTTGCTGGTCATGGAATTCTTGAATTTTTCCAGCGCCTGTTCCTTCGTGGTGAACGAAACGCTTGCCACGCCGTCAAGCCCGCCAATGTATTGCTGCAGGGTTTGAATGTCGGCTTCACTTGCGTCGTCGGACACATAGGCGGTAATGGAAACCTTGCTTTCCACCGACTCCAATACATTGGAAACCACCAGGCCACCAATAAGGAAGATGCCAATGATGAGCAAGGACAGGAAAATCGTAATGATAGAGCCCAGCGCAGTGGACAGGTTACGAGCGAAGCCCTTGAGGGATTCGGTAAAGAAGTAAATAAGACTAGACATCGAAACCGTACACCCCCCTGTCCTGGTCGCGCGTTAAGCGGCCCTTGTCGAGCGCGATAACACGGCGGCGCATGTTGTCCACCATTTCGCGGTCGTGCGTGGCCACCAGCACGGTGGTACCTGTGCGATTAATACGTTCCAACAGGTCCATGATGCCGCGGGACGTTTGTGGGTCCAGGTTACCCGTGGGCTCGTCGCAGATGAGCAGCGGCGGGCGGTTTACGATAGCGCGCGCAATGGACACACGCTGCTGTTCACCACCGGAAAGCTGGTCGGGGCGCTTGTCGAGCTTGTCCTGCAGGCCTACGAGGCGCAGCACTTCGGGCACCTGCGTCTTAATGACGTGGCGGCTCTTGCCGATTACTTCCAGCGCGAAGGCAACATTTTCGAATACGGTCTTGTTCGGCAGGAGTTTAAAGTCCTGGAACACGCACACGATATTGCGGCGCAGGTACGGCACGCGCCAGTTGCGCATGGTCGTTAAGTCTTCGTCGGCAATGTAGATATGGCCTTCCGAAGGCTTAATTTCGCGAATAATCATGCGGATGAAGGTGGATTTGCCAGAACCGGAATGGCCCACCAAGAACACGAATTCGCCAGCAAATACCTGTACCGAAATGTCGTTAAGGGCTGGTTTTGATGGTTGGGCGGGATACACCTTGCTTACGTGGTCGAAGGTGATAACCGGTGTGCCCGTAGGCTGTCCAACAGATTCAACATCTAAGTCCGGTAACTGATTGCTGAGATCTGCGGTGGCCTTGGCTACACGCGATGTCTGCCCGCCTGCTTGGGCGGCGCTGTGGCGCGCCCCTTGGCTATTAGCTTCTGTCACAGAATACTCCGTTCAAATACTAGGTTACTGAGACAACTTGAAAAGTTTAGCAGAACGGACTATGACGCGTTTTGGCTCTCCACAGCTTCAACAATTGCAGCAGAATTCAATCTAAATTGCTCCATAAGCTCTTCAAATGACCCTGACTTGCCAAAAACGTCTTTTATGGCCACAAAAGTACAGGGTACGGGGTGGTGCTGGGCAAGCGTTTCTGCCACCGCAGAGCACAAGCCGCCGTAGATGGAATGCTCTTCGGCGACTACCGCACGGCCGGTCCTTTTAACGGAGGCGACTATGGTGTCGACG
>CAJOJB010000067.1 GCA_905234635.1 uncultured Eggerthellaceae bacterium
GTACATGACCTGGTCGCCATAGACCTCGACGAGGCGTTCGGCGACGGACTTGGCCTTGTTCTTGGAGCCGAGTTCGTTGTGCAGGAGCACCAGCTTCCACATGGCGTCCGGAACGAGCGGGGTTTCATCCTGCGGTTCTTCCTTCTGGAAACGGTCTTCCTTGTCGCCCGTGCGCTTGCCGAATTCCTTCACGAAATCTTCGAGCAGCTTAGCGGCGGCGGAGTAGTCGGCCTTTTCCATCTTGGCAGAGGCAAGACCGTGGATGGCGGCAGAACGGACCAGGGCGACAGACCCGGCATTGTCGATGGACTTCTGGAACAGCGGGAAGGCGCCGTCGAAATAAACCTTCTCGAACTTGATATTGCCAGCAAAGAGGGCAGCCTTGGCAAGGGCGAGGCCGCTCAGCTTGCCGGAGTTGATCTTCGCCTCGAATTCGGAGAGGGCGTTGTCCTTGTCGTTCACATAGAGATAAGTAAGACCCGTACCGAGGAGTTCGGCCTGTTCTGCAGCAGCGGCCTTGCGGCTATCCTTGAACTGGACCACGCCGGCGACAACCACGAGAATAATGGCAAGGGCCACGAGGACCTTGGACCCGTGTTGGACAAAAAACTCCTTGATTTCGGAATTGCTCTGATTAGATTCGTTAGCCATTTTCGACTTCCATTTCAATGCGAAGGTGGCCTTCAATACGTGTTACCGGGTCAATAGTTGAACGTGTCATTATTCCTGGCCTCCCTTCGATTCATCGATTTCTTCTTCAACAGCGTTCTCAACTTCTTCAGCAGCGTTGGTTGTGTCTGCCTCTACTTCTTCAACAGCTTCTGCAACATGAGCAGTAGGCTTTTCAGTGGCAGCATCAGATTTGTTAACGAGGTTTTCAGCAGCATTTTGCGCCGTATCGGAAGCAACAGCTACCGTGCCTGCAACCCCAGCACCGAGCTTAGCAAGCGTGCTTTCATAGTCGGCCTGAACTCTTTCTTCGAATTCTTCTGCAGAAATGACTTCCTTAGTTCCGTCTTCATGAATGATGGTACGGTCGGCACCGTAGTAACCAATAGCTTCATTAGGATGCTTGGCGTCCCATTCACGCTGCGATTCGAAGCGAATAGCACCATCCAGGCGCTTGGAGGCCTTCATGCCAAAGCCGTGAATAATAACTGCTGCAACAGTAACGCCAAGTGCCGCAAGACCTATGGTGCGGGGTTGTACAACCCAATTGCCAATACGCAGGTCGCGATGGCGCTCGTGGAATGAAGCATTCACGTCGACCCAGTTATGCGACGAGTCCATGGGGTTTGCTTCGCAGCAGCCAATACAGGGCGAACCGGCTTCGACACACCAGCTGCGACGGCGGTTATAGCGCACGATGCCACAGTTTGCCTTGGTCTGGGGGCCGCGGCAACCCATAGCATAGAGGCAGAAGCCCATCTTTTCTTCTTCGCTGCCGAACTTGTAAACAAATTCGCCGTTTTCGAAGTGGCCACGGCGCTGGCAGTTTTCATGAATTGCCTGTTCAAAGATGAGAGCAGGCTTGTTGTCTATATTGAGTTCAGGAAGAACACCCATCATGACCACGTCGACCAAAACAGCAACGAGCCATTCGGGATTGGCAGGACAACCAGGAATATTAATAACAGGAGTGGTAATGCCGTGCTTGGCCATAAGAGCCTGGCAGCCAATAGCGCCTGCGGGCGTTTTCTTGGAACCCATCCAGCCGCCATTAACTGCACAACTACCCAGAGCAACGACACCAAAGGCATTTTCAGCTGCTTCCAGGAAGGTATTCACACCAGTTTCTTCAGCTACACGCAAAGCCCAGCCGTCCCAGCCTTCAAGCAGGGCGCCTTCATACACCAGCACGTACTTGCCAGCACACTGCTTAATGGTTTGTGCCTTAGCTTCTTCAACTGAATGGCCGGCAGCAAAGGAAAGGGTTTCGTTGTAGTTACACGAAATCATTTCCAGGACAACCGTTGCAGGGTCGGGTTCGTCAATCTGCGCAAAAGCCTCTGTACAACCTGTGCAGGAAGCACCCTCTATCCAAATGACGGGGAACAAATTACCTTCCGCAGCACCAATGACGGAGTCTTCAATCGCATGGGCTACGTCGGGCACCGTAATATGGGCCAAACCCGTTGCCGCCGCAATGGTTCCGCACAACTGCAAAAACCCGCGACGCGTTACCCCACGCGAAGAAAGCAATTCTTCGAACTCCGTCGAGAGGACCTTCTCGTCCATCTGTGCACCTCCTTATTTACCTTAGCTATCTAAGATCTTGCTATAAATTGTCATATAGTCAGTCGCAATTAAACAGAAGAAAAAGCTTAACGTAATGTATATGGCGTAAACGGCAATGGACCCCTCTCAGCAGAAAGGGGTCCATACATAACAAGTCTTTTGACCTCAAAAACTAGTAGTTTTCGCAGCGTACTTCGAAGTAGGCTTGCGGATGTGCACATACGGGGCACACGATAGGAGCTTCGGCAGCGATGTGGATATGGCCACAGTTGTTGCACTTCCAAGCAACTACGCCGTCGCGCTTAAAGACTTCACCAGCGTTGATGCGTTCAATGAGCTTGCGATAACGCTCTTCATGTTCTTTTTCAACAGCAGCAACGCCGTCAAACAATTCAGCGAGGCTTTCGAAGCCTTCTTCGCGAGCGGTAGCAGCGAATTCAGCATACATGTCTGTCCACTCATAGTTTTCGCCACCAGCAGCGTCGGCAAGGTTTTCCAGCGTCTCGGGCACTGCGCCACCATGAAGCTGCTTAAACCACAGCTTGGCATGTTCTTTTTCATTCTTGGCAGTTTCTTCAAAAATGGCCTGGATTTGTACGTAGCCTTCTTTCTTGGCCTGGCTCGCATAGTACAAATACTTAGTGTGAGCCTGCGATTCACCAGCAAATGCGGTCTGCAAATTCTGCTCAGTTTTGCTTCCTGCAAGTTCCATGGAAGCTCCTTTCTCATGCGTCTGCGAAACGATGTAACCCATTATATGCCCTGCGAGCTAAAAGCTGCTTCAAAAGATAAGTAAATAGGATAATCGTGGAAGATAGTACTAATATTTGGAGTCTATCATGCAGATATTGTCAGACATTGTGAAAAATCCTTCACATTCAAGCTGTTTGAGTATATCAAGTACAAAAGCAGAATCGAGGGCTTCCCTGCCCGCGGCACGTTCTTCTTCATTTAAAAGCTCAACAAGGACATCGCAGCTAATACCAGGCTTGGCCAATACTTCCCGAACTAAAAACGATCGCTTCTGACGCAAACTACCTTCGAAAGCGCTTTGGCGCGTATAAGAAGCAGAGCGGCGTGTTGGATTCGGAACTTGCTTCTTAAGGTAGGCGCCGTAGTCAAGCAAGGCATAATACCAGGCACGTGGATTATCGTTGCTGCAGGTTGCTTCGACCAGAGGGTATAGCTGCCTATCGCTTACCTTTTCCGTACCGTCGGCAAAAAAATGATGAATATAGACAGCACGTACGTTGGTTTCGAGATAAACCGCAGGTTTTTGATAAGCAAAGGCGTAAATGCCTGCAGAAGTCGCGGGACCTATGCCGGGAAGCGATTCAAGTTCTGCTAAGCTCTGGGGCATCTTTCCAGCATATTCTGTCGCACATATTTCAGCTGCACGCTTCAAGCTGAGCGCACGGCGGTTATAGCCAAGACCTTGCCAGCGTTCAAGCACGTCGGCCGTACTCGCGGCAGCCAAGGCATCGAGGGTAGGAAATGCCTTCATCCAAGAAGGCCAAAACTTGAGCACCCGCGAAACCTGGGTTTGCTGCAACATAACTTCAGAGACGTAGACCGCGTACGGATCATCAATATTGCGCCACGGCAATTCATTACGTGCGTGGGCCTTCCCCGCTTCCCATACAGACGAAATAAAGACCTCCCGTTCGGAGGCCTGTAAGACAATGCTATTTGTCTTAGTCGTCAATGCGTGGCTCAGCTTGCACTTGAGAACATGAAATGGGCGCCTTACCAGAAAGCAATTCGTCAACACTGGAAAGAACAAGAGACGACGTAGATTCACGGGCTTCGTCGAGAAATGCCCCGTCGGGAGAGCCATCGAAAACATCTTTAAGCGTAATAGAACCAAATAAGGTTTCGAGCGCTTTGTCGGCTACAAGCCAAACGCGATTAAACGTGCAGCCATCCGACAAAGAGCAGCTTTCCGGATCGATAGCACAAGGCGCGATAGTAACCGGCCCCTGCAAAGCACGCAGAACGTCAAGAATGGTAGTGTCCGCAGGGTCGATAGAAAGTGCCAGCCCGCCATGGGCACCGCGTACCGTTTTAACGAAGCCAGCGATGGCTAAGTCATGCTGAATGGTACGTGCAAAAGCGTAAGGGATTTCTTCCTCTTCAGACACTTCGGCAATCGATACATAATCGTCGCCATGACGATAGGCAGAACGCAAAATACGACAAGCATAGTCACAACGGCGGGTTAGTTCCATTTATTCGTTTCCTTTCAAAAGGTCATCAACGCTATCCAAGTCGAGACGCAGGCTTTCAACGGCCCTCTCTTCCAGTTCTTGGTACTCGGCCGAGTCGAGGGGTTGATAGGCAGCTATTTTGTTATAGAGATTGTCGCGCGTAACAGGTACATACACGCGTTTTTCGACACTGCTCTTAAAAGCTTCGTCGACCGCTTCGCGCGCAGCCATATACATATCGAAACGTGAAAGATTGGCCGTAAAGCGAATAAGGTCGTCGCACTTTAAAAGACGCAAAGACGGATAAAGATTAAAAATGTCATCAAAAATTGCCTTACGTTCATCTTCGTCGGGCAACGAAAGTTCAAACGTGTCGATGGGATGAAGCAATTCTTGGAAGAATTCGTCGAGTTCCACATTAGAAGAACAGGTGGCCATCACCTGGACTTCGGGGTTGTCAACCGCTGAACGTATAAACATGACGGCTTCGCGGGCACCGCGAGAAAGCTGGACATGATAAGGCATGCCTTCTGCTTCTTCAAGATTGTTCGAAAATGGCATACCCCATACATCAATGTCTTCAAGCATAAGAACACCCGGCCCGCCAAAGCCTCCACGGAAGGGGTTCATCTTGAAGTCGGGGGTGGTTAAGATGCAGAGCACCGGAAAGCCCATCGGGGTTTCTTCCATGTACATGCGTACCGCAGGAAGACCGAATTCCTTTGAGGTAGAAAGCATAAATTGTCGCGCATCTTCACGTGAAGGAGAACGGAAAAGCAGGGTTTCAAACGCAGGAACTGAATTAATGCCATGGCGCAGGGCGAGCGAAGACATGAACTCTTCGAATTTTTCGTCGTCGGCAAGCCCGATACCACGTTTATTCATAGCGTCGATGGCGTGGTCAAACCCAATAAGATCGGCATAGCCAAAGTCTTCGGGGTTTTCTGGCGACTTCGAGTCATCCTGCTTCTTATTGCCGTCATCGGATCGCGAAGGTAAGGGCCAAGGAAGAGCGGCTTTAGTAGGATGCAGATCGTTCTTGCCAAGAGAAACAACCTGGGCAACAACGGCATCGGGCCCCTGCCCGTCTTTAATGGCGTCTATAAAGTCTTCGGAAACCATATCAGCCATGTCCTGCAGGTCTTCGCGTGAAAAACCGAATTCTTCGAGCTTGTCCAGGGCCAGACGCTGCAACATTTCGGCATGTTCGGCCACTTCTTCACTTGTCGAAAAAGGCTCGAGCTTTTCAAAAACGTGTTCAGCGAGAGCGCGATCCTTGAGGGTGCAGGCCGCATCCCAGGCTTTACGAAGACCGTCAATGGCAGGCTGATATGCCCCACTTCCGACCTGTTCAGAAGCATCAAAAGCGGCAAGATACAAATGGCTTGCCTGGGCCAAGTCGCCAACAGACAGGGCCTGTTCGGCCAACAAGAATCGAAAACGTCGTCGTTTGAGCTTGGTGGGCCAAACGAACCATGGTCTTTTCCAAACATGCAGCCCACCTCCTTAATACTACGTTGATTGACATGCTTTGGGTATCATTTTACCTATTAGTGTAAAAAGCAAAGCGCAAAATAAGAAAGTTTTCTAATTTGTCATACTCTGGTCATGCAAATGGCAAAAGCAAGAAGTACCTGCGCAGCGCCCCAAGCAATACGCACCGAGCAATTCCCTACCATTCAAGTATGGGCCACTTGCAAGAACGTGCCGTACGCGCTAGAGGCTTATCGGGCGTAACGGCAAAGGCATTGGTAGCAGCAGATAAAAGTGCGCGGTCGGAATGGTGGTCGCCATAGGCATAGCTCAATTCCCAATTGCCCGCTCCAAAACGATTGTCTGCGTAACGCTGAATAACGCGAAGCTTTTCTGTGCCTTCAACGGGAAGGCCTTCAACCTGGCGCGTATAGTTTCCTGCTTCGTCGACAATCATATTAGTAGCCAAAGCACAGTCAAAGCCGCGTTCTTCGCGCGCACGGTCCACAATAGCCTGCCAAGACGCAGAAACAACCATAATGTGGCAGCCTTCAGCCTTGCGTTCATTCATACTTGCAATAGCGGCAGGGCGCCAACAGGGGCATACTACCTCGTCATAGAAAAGGCGTAGGTATTCGTCGACGTCAGCTTTGGGGCGACCTTCGAAAGGCCTAAAAACCTTTGCTCGCACGGAACTTTCATTTTGCGGAAGGCGAAACTTGTAACGTACGGCCCACAAGCAAATATCAAGAGCCTGCTTGATACTGAGCAAGTCATCCCGATAAAGATGCTTCACCAACATAACGGGTGAATTTCCTGTTATGCAGGTGCCATCGAAGTCGTAAACGGCAAGACGCGCCTTTTCGGCGCGCGAGGTTGTGCTATCTTCCACTGTGTCAAAAGACGCAGAAACGTTCATCGAACCAATACCTTCACTCTATCCACTGAACTGTGAATTATACAATTCGGAGTAAAAGCCGCCAAGGGCAAGCAGTTCGTCATGGTTGCCCTGCTCGACGATATCGCCATCTTTCATGCACAGGATAAGATCGGCATTACGGATGGTCGAAAGCCGGTGTGCAATAACAAAACTCGTACGATTACGCATAAGGTTGTCCATGGCCTGCTGAATGATTTCTTCGGTACGCGTGTCGACTGAAGACGTAGCTTCGTCGAGTATGAGCATGCGCTTATTGGCCAAAATAGCTCGAGCAATAGTAATAAGCTGGCGCTGCCCCGCACTAATATTGGTGGCATCTTCGTTTATTTCCATGTCGTAGCCACCAGGAAGCGTGGTTATAAACCAATGAGCATGCGCCGCCTTGGCAGCTTCTTCCACTTCTTCGTTGGTCGCACTCAAATTGCCATATCGGATATTTTCGCGAATACTGCCATTAAAGAGCCAAGTTTCCTGCAAGACCATAGCAAACAGACTGCGCAATTCCGCACGGTCGTAATCGCGAATATCAACACCATCGATTCGTATGGCACCACTATCGACGTCGTAGAAGCGCATAAGGAGTTTCACCATGGTTGTTTTACCCGCACCGGTTTTACCGACAAGCGCCACAGTTTGCCCCGGTTCAACCTTCGCATTGAAGTCTTTAATAACCGGCTTGTCTGCATCGTAGCCAAAGCGTACGTGATCAAATTCAACCTTGCCTTCAACCGTGCTTACATGAGCACGAACCTGATCGTCTACCACTTCGTCTTCATCGAGGAAGTTAAACACGCGTTCCGCGGCGGCGGCCATGGACTGCAGCACGTTGGCCACCTGACTCAGCTGCTGAATGGGTCGGGTAAATTCGCGCACATACTGGATAAATGCCTGAATGTCTCCCACCGTAATAACCCGCTGCAGGGCAAGAGCGCCACCAAGCACGGCAACTAAAACATAGCCCGCATTGGTGATGAAGTTCATGATAGGCATCATGAGCGAAGTTATAAATTGCGACTTCCACGCTGCGTTGTACAGAGACTTATTTGAACCCGTGAAAGCTTCGATACTCTTTGTTTCTTGGCAGAAGGAACGCACCACCACATGTCCGGAAAAAGTTTCTTCAACCGTGCCGTTAATCTTGCCTAGCATTTCCTGTTGCGAACGGTAATACTTTTGGCTTTTCTTAACCACGAATTGAACCAGAATAAAAGTAATAGGAATCATAACCAGGCTCACTAAGGTGAGCAAAGGTGAAATGGTAAGCATCATGACAAACACGCCAATAAGCGTAATGACAGACGTAACCAAGGTGGTTAAGCTCTGGGATAGTGTTTGTCCAAGCGTGTCGACGTCGTTGGTGATACGCGATAAAACGTCGCCCGTTGAATTGCGTTCGAAATACGCGAATGGCATGCGGTCTATCTTTGCTTCAATGTCACGTCGCAAGGAATAACACACCTTCTGTGAAACACCTGCCATTATCCAAGACTGCACAAAGCCACAAAAGGCTGAAACAATATAGAGTGTTAAGGTCATGACTAAAATAGAAGCAATGCGGTTAAAGTCGATGCCTCCCGTGCCTGCCAGACGCGCAGCCGACCCTTCGAAAAGTTCCGTAGTAGCCAAAGAAAGAACCTTGGGGCCAATAACATTAAACAGGGTTGAAGCTATGGCGAAGATGGCAACAACAATAAGATGAACCCTGAACGGGGCCAGATAGGCCCAAACCTTACGGATAGTCCCCTTGAAGTCCATGGGTTTATCGAGGCCCATGCGGTCAGCCTGCGACGGATGTCCTCCGCCCATGCCGACACGTGGAGCTGGCGCAGCACTCATGCAGCACCACCCCCAAGTTCAAATTCAGAAAGCTGAGACTGGGCAATTTCCTTGTATACCTTGCAGGATTCGAGCAATTCCGCATGCGTACCCTGGCCCACCACGCGCCCACCATCAAGGACAATAATCTTGTCGCAGTCCCGAATGGTTGCAACGCGCTGGGCCACAATCAAAACCGTTTTGCCAGCCAAGTCTTCGCGGAGCGATCGGCGCAGCGCGGCGTCGGTTGCATAGTCAAGAGCGCTGAAACTATCATCAAAAAGGAAGGCGCGCGCATCGGGCTGCGCTAAGGCACGAGCAATGGCTAAACGCTGGCGCTGACCACCCGAAACATTGGTGCCGCCTTGACTCAGTTCAAAGGCAAGGCCGCCCTCTTTTTCGCTTATAAAGTCCAAAGCCTGAGCTGTTCGGGCAATGTCTTTCATGCCTGTTTCGTCAATGCCTCGCTGCGCGTAACCGATAGTTTCGGAAATGGGACCACTAAACAAGTACGAATGTTGAGGCACATAACCAAATTGCCTATGGAGGGCTTGTTGGCTTACGTCGCGCACGTCCACACCGTCAATGCGTACGGCGCCAGAACTAACATCATAGAAACGCATGAGTAGTTTGAGCACGGTTGTTTTTCCCGAACCAGTTGCCCCCACGATAGCCGTTGAAGAACCGGGTACAACGGTAAAACTTACCTCTTCGAGGACAGGCTCGGAGTCGCTGTCATAGGCAAAGGTCACCCGATCGAATTCGATGCCTGCGCCCCCCTCGGATGGCAAGGCGTCATCCTGCGGATCTTCAGGGTCTTGGATGGACGAATAGCAGGCCAGCACTTCGTCGATACGCGCTGCTGAAATGTCGGCACGAGGAAGCATAATGGCAACCATAGACATCATCATGAAGCTCGTAATAATGACGGTCGCATAGTTGATAAACGCAATCATTTCACCTGTTTGCATTGAACCTGCGTCAATGTATCCTGCAGCCGTCCATACGATTAAGGCAGAAACACCGTTCATGACCAATTGGACCACGGGAAGCATAAAGGTCATAGTGCGGGTAGTGAAAAGCTGCGTGCGCATGAGCTTCATGTTTGCTTCGTCGAAGCGTTGTTTTTCGTATTCCTGGCGATTAAAAGCACGAATAACCGGAAGGCCGGTAATAATTTCACGCGCAACAAGATTAACCTTATCGATAAGGATCTGCATGATTTTAAACTTGGGCATGGCAATGGCCATGAGCGTGCCAATACTGGCAATTACTACCACGATAGCAAGCACGATAATCCAGCTCATGGACACGTCGGTTGAAAGCACCATGATAATGCCGCCGAGGGCCATCATGGGTGCAAAGAGCACCATGCGCATAGCTACCATGCAAGTTTGTTGAACCTGCTGAACGTCGTTGGTGGAACGAGTAATAAGAGACGCCGCTGAAAAATGCTGGACTTCTGCGTCTGAAAATGAAACAACACGTTCAAAGAGACGCTGGCGCAGGTCACGCGCTATGGTTGCAGCCGTGCGCGATGCTAAGAACGAAATGGCAATGGCTGCAAGTGCGCCCAGGGCAGTAATGCCAAGCATTTGTGCCCCAACGCTCAAAAGATAATTCAACTGAGTTTGCTGGGGGTCGAATCCAAGGGAAGAATAATCTTGGTTTGCAATGGCGCGGGCAAATTGTTCAGCCTGGGCATCGCTAATATCTTCGATGCCAAATTGCAAAATACCAACATCGACGATGCCAGCGGTATAGCGCGGCAAAGCCAGGTCGCAAAAAGCCTGAACAAGTAAGAGCATCACGATTACCAATATGATGCGCCAATGAGCTGCTAAGTACTTAAAGATTCTCATATCTAAGCTATTTTACTGTGTTGAAGGCCGCTCTTTCGCACGAGGATGCGCATTTAGGTATTCTTCACGAATATGGCTGCGTTGCACATGGGTATAGATCTGCGTGGTGGAAATATCGGAATGCCCCAACATGTCCTGAATAATACGCAAGTCTGCCCCACCTTCAAGCATATGAGTCGCACAAGAATGACGAAGCGAATGAGGGTGGAGGTTCTTAATACCGATGGAAAGGCCTGCTGCCTGGACCATCTTAAACACGCTTTGGCGCGAAAGACGCCCCCCGCGACTGTTTAAAAATACAGCCGAAGAAGCCGCACCTTTTGCCAAAGTAGGACGTCCTTCTTCGAGATAGCGCCTGGTAGCACGTTCAGCTGCACCAGAAAATGGCACAATGCGTTCTTTACCGCCTTTGCCAAACACGATGATAAATCCTTCGTTTGAACCAAGCCGATCCATATCGAGACCGCAGAGCTCACTCACGCGAAGGCCGCAGCCGTATAGAAGCTCCAGAATAGCGCGATCACGCAGCTTGAGGGGGTCGTCACCCGTTACGCCGTCGATAAGTGCAGCGACCTGGTCTACGGAAAGAACATCGGGCAAAATTTGCGCCTTGCGAGGGAGGGTGATAGATGACGTGGGGTTTTCCTCGCAAAAGTTTTCGCGAACGAGAAACTTGTGAAAGCTTTTCAAGCAAGAAATGGCACGGGAAAGGCTCGAAGGCGCATAGTCTTTCTGGTTGAGCAAGTATTCTTCAAATTCAATAATGTCGGAGCGTTGCACGTCGCGAAAAGATTTGAGCGGCGCACGACTCAAGCCCAAGTCTTTGTTGCTCAGAAATTCATGATAAAGACCAAGGTCATGGGCATACGCCTTCACTGTCAAAGGCGACGAACCGCGCTCTACGGTCAAATGCGACAAATATTCGTTAATCATTTCTTCCATGATGTAATTGTCTCACGATTTTTCACAAAGAAGAAACAAATCTTTTGCGCATATGCGGCTATAATCGAAAAGGGCAGCCCAAAAACTAGCCCCTCACACAAACACGATTAAGACGATACAGGGGCAGGCATGAAACAAGGTTTTGACAACGCGAAGTATATCGAACTCCAGGCTGCACACATCCAGCAACGCATTGAACAATTTGGTGGCAAACTCTACCTCGAGTTTGGTGGCAAGATATTCGACGACTACCATGCGGCGCGGGTGCTCCCTGGCTTTGAACCCGACTCCAAAATTCGCATGCTTCAAAGTATTGCCGACGAAGTTGAAATTATCGTTGTGGTCAACGCCAACCATATTGAAAAGAGTAAGGTACGCGGCGACCTGGGCATAACGTACGACCAGGACGTATTACGCCTGATGGATATCTTCCGTAACCTGGGCTTTTTCGCCAGTGCTGTTGTCATTACTCAATACGCAGGTCAGGCCGACGCCGACGCCTTCCGTCATCGCCTCGACGAACTGGGTATTAAGAGCTACCTGCACTACCCCATTGCAGGTTACCCCACCGACATTGAACACATTGTGTCTGAAGAAGGTTATGGCAAGAACGACTTTGTTGAAACCACGCGCCCCTTGGTTGTGGTAGCGGCCCCAGGACCTGGCTCGGGCAAAATGGCCACCTGCCTTTCGCAGCTCTACCATGAACATAAACGCGGCGTTGCGGCGGGTTATGCAAAGTACGAAACCTTCCCCGTATGGAACCTTCCCTTGCGCCACCCGGTGAACGTGGCATGACTTGGACGACAGTAATGCCATCGACCCCTTCCATTTGGAAGCCTATGGCGAAACAACGGTAAACTACAACCGCGACATTGAAATTTTCCCCGTACTGAAAAATATGATGGAACGCATCTTGGGCGAAAGCCCCTATGCCAGTCCCACCGACATGGGCGTTAATATGGCGGGCAACGCCATCGTGGACGACGCTGCAGTCTGTGAAGCGGCCACCATGGAAGTGGTCCGTCGTTACTTCCATGCTGCCGTCAATGCCAAGCGCACGGGTACGGGTGAAGAACAGGTCGAAAAGCTTGAATTCCTTATGCAGCAGGTAGACGCCACCCCCAACCAGTCCCCTGCTCGTAGCGCTGCCCTCCTTAAAGAAGAAGCTACGGGAAGCCCTGCGGCCGCCATGGTGTTACCCGACGGCACCGTGGTAACCGGCAAAACATCGAGCCTGCTCGGCTGCGCGTCTTCGTTGCTTATGAATGCGCTGAAAGCCTTGGCGGGTGTAGGCGATATCGATGTCATTACCGATGCAGTTATTGAACCAATCTGCCACTTAAAGACCGACCATCTGCACCACCGCAATCCGCGCCTGCATTCAGATGAAACGCTTATCGCACTTTCTATTAGTTCAGGGACGGACCCGCTTGCCGCACAGATTCTTGACTGCGCCGACCAGCTTCGTGGATGCGATGCCTTCTTCAGCGTTATCATCGGGCCAACCGACGAACGCATTTATAAAGCGCTGGGTATCAACGTCTGCTGCGAACCCAAATACGAACTCCAGCGCTACTACCATAAGTAAATACGTACGCACTTGCTGGTAGTGCGAATTTTTATTATCGTTTGAAGCGCGCGAGGATATTGTTGATGACGCTCATTTCTTCGATGCGGAGAAGCTTTGCCACAAAAAAGAATACGGCAAGGCCCGCAAGACCACCCACGCATATTTCTAAAACGGCATACGCGGTATTGATTGAATTAAAGGGTAGCAAGGTCAAAATCAATAGCGCCGTAAACATGCTTGCGACGGCAGCGACAATGGACCTCGCTGACACAACAAGAATGCTCTTAAGTTCTATCGTGCCCACCATGCGCTGCAGAAGCACCAAAGAAAGCACCGCTCCAAATAGATAATAGGAAATGTCGGCAAAAGGTATGCCAAGAATACCCATAACTTCAGGCCTACTCAAAAGCGCATAGAGGCCAATCTGAACCGCAACAAGTACACAGTTCAAAATGGCAAAGGGCAAGAAACGATGGATGCTGGCAAAGGTGTTGTACATATACATGTACACCGCATACATGGGCAGTCCAATCACCCAAATGCGCAAGACATCGGCAATACTCACGACGTCTTCAGCGGTAAACGCACCAGCGCGAAACACCCCAATAATACATAAGCCCCGCAAGCGGGATGATTAAGAAAAGCGTCCCACGCAATCCACGAGTCACATAGCGACGCAAAGAATCCCAGTCTTCTTTTGCCACCGCAGTGCTTTGTTCGGTAAACATGGCACGCGCAAGACTGACGGCGACCACTCCATAGGGCAGTTGGAACCACATCCAGGCATAGGAAAGCATGGAAGGACCCTCGTCACCCGAAAGCAGACTAAAGGCATTTCGGCAGCTGAACGCAACCAGATTGCCTACGATGAAAATGAGCGTAGGAATGGCAATATGAAGCGTTTCAACCAAGGCGGGATCGCGGAAATCGAGAACGCGCTGCCAACTAAAACCAACCTTGCGCAAGGCGGGAATCTGAATAACAAATTGAGCTGCCACACCAACGGTAGTCGCAAGCGCCAATACCAAAATGGCCAAGTCGGGGTTTACGCTGCTCAAGGGTACGTACGCAAAGAAGCCTACAATGACGCACAGGTTATTCAGGGCTGGCGCAATTGACGTCAAAAAATAAGAGCGCCTTGAATTCAGTATTCCGGTAATAACCCCACCCAGCCCATAAAACAAAAGCTGTATCGCAAAAATCTGGAAGAAGCGGATCGCAAGCGTGGCCACTTCCCCACTTTGGTCAACCGTAAAGGTCTGGGTAAACACAATGGGGCCAGCAAAAGCGATACAGAGCAGAGACAGAATTCCCAAAACCACCAGGCAAATATTGAGGATGTTTGAACCAAAACGATTAAAGCCGTCCTGGCCTTTACGTTCCAGCTCTTGGACAAGAACAGGCAAAAAAGCAGCAGCAAGCAGGCCACCCGCAACTAGGTCATAAATGACATTAGGGAGATTATTAGCCACTTGGTAAGCCGAAGTGAGCATGGTATTACCAAGGGCAAATGCCATGGCCCAGGTGCGAACAAGCCCCGTCACGCGCGATATGAGCGTGGCAAGCGTCATGCCCGCCGTGCTTTTTACCACTGAACGCTCAAGATCCTGCGAAGACGATTCTTCTTGTGCAGGGTCTTCATCGTATGGCGCGTTTGATTGATATTCTGTTTGCTCTTCGTCCAAATCTGCCTCGATTAGCGGTTTAAGCGACATGAAATAGTATACTTGAAAGAAAGTTTGTGCAGGTAATCCCTTGAAAGGCTACACGCATGCATATTCTTATAGCGCGCAACAGCAGCAATGCCCAGGCCAACGAAGCTGATTTGGTACTTGGTGCCTATCTACAGTCACAAGACATTAACTACACGTCGGTTGATTCACTTGAACAAACCGAAGTGAAAGCAAGTACCTACGATATGGTGGTAGCCCTCGGTGGTGATGGCACCATTTTGCGGACGGCACACTTGGTTGGTGAAGAGCAGATTCCTATCCTTGGTATTAACTACGGACATCTAGGCTTTTTAACCAATAATGAAACCGAAGGCGTCGTTGCTGCCGTTGCTGCTGCCCTTGCGGGTGACACTATCAAAGAGGAGCGGAGCAACCTACGCATTGATGTCTATCTTGAAGGCGACGACGAAGATATCTTCGAGCATTCGTGCAATGAACCATTTGATTCCACAAACGGACGGAGCTTTTTTGCCCTTAATGAAGCAGCGATAACGCGAGGCACAGCAGGCAAGATCATCGACTTTAGTATCGATATTTCAGGCTCGCATGTTGCGGACATGCGCGGTGATGGCATGATAGTGGCAACCGCAACAGGGTCGACCGCCTACGCCCTTTCGGCAGGTGGCCCGCTTGTTGCCCCAGGCTTTAATGGACTCATTCTTGTGCCGCTTGCCCCCCATACCTTAGTTGCACGCGCAATCCTTACCGACCCCGTTGATATTGCAGAACTCAGAATGGGAGACAACTCGGCGACACGCGAAGCTGAACTCTTTATAGACGGTAATCGCATTGAGTTCGATAAACCAATCCGCATAATTCGTGTTCGTCGCGGAAGCGTTCCAACAACACTGCTGCGCTTTAATCGTGCACCCTTCTATGAGCACATCAGCGAAACCTTTTTCA
>CAJOJB010000068.1 GCA_905234635.1 uncultured Eggerthellaceae bacterium
CATGGCTAGCGGCAGGCACGTTTACACCCTCACCTCTCGTTTAAAAATGCGCTGGAAAAGCATATAAACCCGCGCCAAGCTTGCAAAATGACCACGTTTATAGAGGCTTGCAGCGTGCACAAGAGCGGACTGCTTGGAAAGGAGGCGACCGGTTCTCATGGCGCGTTTACCCGAGCGTGAAAGATAGGGATTGCTGCGCCAAGTGGGCATGTTTGCATCGAGCCAGTCGCACTCTTTACGTGCGAGCTCGTTGAGGTCCGCGCCGTCGTGTTGTGTCTGCCTGAGCACGCCGCCAATAGAACTGTGAATGAATACTTGAGTTTCAAACTGGTTTTTAAAAGGAGCGTGAATGCCGCTCGCAAACAAGGGAGCCAAGGCGGCAAAATGCTCGTGCATAGAGGCCGCTTCGGAGGCCCCAGCGTGTGCCGAAAGCGAGTCTTCATGCACGCGGTAATGATAAAGCGCATGGTTGGTAAAGGCTACGCTCCCTAAATATGGCAGGGCTTCAAACAGATAGCAGGTGTCCTCTGAGCGAAGAACGGGCCTAAAGCGCAGCGTGGCAATAGCGTCGAATCGGTAGAGCTTCGCATAGGCACATGGATTGATATAAGCAAGATCGTGGCAGGCAGACGCATCATAAAAGACCTGATTGGGGGCATGAACCATCTCGGTTGCTAGGGTGTGCCCACTTGCTGCGTCAAAACGCACCACGCCCGCCACGCAGAGGCCCGCCTCACTTTCTTCGGCCCGCGTAGAGAGGTCTTCCAGGTAGTTGTCTTCAAACCAGTCGTCGACGTCCAAAAAACTCAAATACTTCGTTGGATGCGCTTGCACATAATCAAGACCGAGGTTACGTGCCGCGCTCAAACCGCCCTGCTTGGGGGCTTGCACAAATACGAATCGCTCGCCTAGCAACTCGCCAAAAGCCTGAGCGTAAGCAGCCGTAGCGTCGGTGGAACAGTCGTCGACAAAGATGAGGCGAAATGTCTGACAGCTTTGACGCACCACACAGCTGAAAAAACGCTCGAGATATGCATCAGCGTTATACGCGGTTGCCACAATGCTAATATCCATGGGCTAATACCCGCCTTCCCCACGTGCAACCACGCCAAACGTTTTACCAATTATTGCCAGGTCGGTAGCTATGCTCATGTCTTCAATATAGTCCAGGTCGAGCTCAAGCCACTCTCCCCAGGGCATACGCATATTGCCACTGATCTGCCAATAGCAGGTAAGACCTGGTTGCACCACCAGGCGTTGGGCTTCATAGGGGGTATAGGCGCGCGTTTGCTGAATAGCCCGCGGCCCAACAAGGGACATGTCGCCCTTAAGCACATTGAATAGCTGCGGCAGCTCGTCAATGAAGTACGTGCGAATAAAGCGACCCACGCGCGTAATGCGCGGATCGTTTTTTACCTTGAAGGCAGGGCTCGTTGCATTTGACGTTGCAGTCTTTCCAACCACCAAGGCATCGGCCTGCTCGTTGACAAGAATGCCTTGCATTTCTTCGGCGCCATGCACCATACTGCGAAACTTATACATGGTGAAGGGCTTGCCATCCTTGCCTACGCGTGGCGCAGCATACATAACAGGGCGCCCACTTTCTGCCGCAATGGCAAGAGCCGTCGCAGCCATTACAGGCGAAAGCGCCACCAACGCAACACCCGAAAGCAATAAGTCAAACCCGCGCTTAGCAAGCTTGTAGGAGGCTCTTTTGTGCGCGTATACGTCTTTCATGTTGGCACGGCTAGACACGTTAGTTTGACTCCCCTTGCCGCAACACATCCAAAATCACACGGGCGACGGCTTCGTCTCCCTTCCCGTCATCGTCCAAACCAATCTGGGAAAAGAATGCCTCTCGCTTGGTGCGAAACAAATCATCATTCGTAGTAAGGATAACATCGAATAACTCCTCTTCGGTGCGCGCAGCGGGGTACGGCCGCGATTCAAGGTCATAATATAGCCCGCGCGTGCTCGCAAAACTATCTGCGTCTGGAACAAACTGATACCCAGGTCGCCCAAGCAAGGCAAAGTCTTCAATCATGGAAGAGTAATCGCTTATGAGCACATCGGAAGCAAGCAACAACTCCATGGGGTCACCATAGGAAGACACATCGATTATTCCCGCCTGCGCCACATGCTGGCTGCGTGCCGCGTCGTTAGGATGGAGACGTAAAGCGAAAACAAAAGGCGCCCCGAAACGTTGCTGCAAGGTCTGACAGCAGCGCGCAAAATCGAAGGTGAACGCATCAAGGTTTCCATCGTCGCGAAACGTGGGAGCATACAGGCACAGGCGCGTGCCTTCGGGTACCCCCAATTGCGCACGCACTCGCTCTTGCACGTCGGCTTTGGGCAAAATGAGCGCCGCGTTGCGTGGAAGACCGCTACGCAAAATAGGCCCGTCGTAATAAAAACTGCGACGTATGACGCCCTCGAAAAAGTCGTTATTGCACACAAACAGGTCTGCATCCTTGCTGTCCTGTTTGGCACCCTTGATATAGGTAGATGAAAGCATGTGCTCGATGTCGGCTTCTAACGGCTTGGGGGAAAGACAGCCATGCCAGGTTTGCACATAGAACTGCCCTGGCTTTTTGCGCACATAGCGACGGGTGCGCGCGTTATCTATCCACACGGTTGCGCATGCCCACTCCTTGGCAGCCTCAACGCTTCCCCAGCGCACCTGCCTGATGGCGCTAGGTACCGCTGGGTCGTACGAGCGGCTCAACCATACCAGGTCAAGCGGTCTTTCAGCTAAACGCAAAAGCGCTTCGGCAACATACTTCGGATTGCAGCCATAACCTGCCCCATGATGGGCGCAAAGCACGACTTTGTTGCTTTGAATGTGTTGCGAAGAAGGTATGCGGGACGCCAAGAAGCCAGCAGCCGCCATGCGTGCTTCATCTATAAGCTTGTTCAGCCTCATACCACTCATATCACGATTATAAGGTACTAGAAGAACGCGACTTGCAATCTTCGTCTATATTTCCAGCTCCTCAGCTTCAAGGCGCAGGAATTGCTCGAGTGTTTCGGCAAGCCCCTGATAGAGCCCGCTTCGTGCCTTAGAAGCCAGGGCGATCTTGACGCCACCGTGTGTGAACAGGGTTTCAAGCCGGCATAGTCCAAATCCCTATTCCAAAAAGGACCCGATTGCTCGGGTCCTTTTTGGAATAACCTGTAAACCTCAAAGGTTTAAAGCTGCGACTTGAAGCCGGCGTCTTGGCCCGTCTTCTTGGCAAGGGCAGCCTGAGCAGCAGCCAGGCGAGCCAGCGGCACGCGATAAGGCGAACAGCTGACGTAGTCCAAGCCAATGTCAAAGAACTTGTTCACGGACTCTGGGTCGCCACCATGTTCACCGCAAATACCAACTACCAAATCGGAGTTCGCAGCACGGCCCTTTTCGGTACCCATGCGCACGAGTTCGGCAACACCGTCGTCCAAGGTTTCGAAGGGGTTCTGCGGCAGAAGCTTACGTTCAAGGTAGGTAGGAATGAACTTGGCTTCTACGTCGTCGCGGCTGAAACCAAAGGTGGTTTGCGTCAGGTCGTTCGTACCAAAGCTGAAGAAGTCGGCGTGCTTGGCAATCTGGTCGGCGATAACCGCAGCACGCGGGAGTTCGATCATGGTGCCAATAGGAATATGGAGTTCGACACCTTGTTCTTCAGCAACTTGATCGATGACTGCTTGCACTTCGCTGCGCATGGTTTCAATTTCAGATTCAAGCGAAACGAGCGGAATCATAATTTCAGGATGCGGCTTCAAACCTTCCTTCTGCAGCTGGGCGCATGCCGTCGCAATAGCGCGGGCCTGCATAACCGGAAGCTGTGGGAACAGAATAGAAAGACGCACACCGCGCAAACCCAGCATGGGGTTGGCTTCGCTCATGCCGTCAATCTGGGCAAGCAGGGCACGCCTCGGAGCCAGTTCTTCGTCGCTGGCGCCCTTGGCTTCAGCCACCGCAATTTCAACTTCGAGTTCGCGCGGGCTGTCCAGGAATTCATGCAGTGGTGGGTCGAGCAGACGCACGATAACTGGGTAGCCGTCCATGGCCTTAAAGATGCCCAGGAAGTCGCCCGTCTGAGCTTCAAGCAACTGAGCCAATGCTTCGGTGCGTGTGGCTTCGTCTTCGTTCAAAATGAAGTTTTGAATAATCTGCTTGCGTTCACCCAGGAACATATGCTCGGTGCGGCACAGACCAATGCCCGTGGCGCCAAAGTCGCGCGCCAGCTGGGCATCTTCGGGGTTGTCGGCATTAGCGCGCACACCCATGGTACGGAATTCGTCCGCCCATTCAAGCATGGTGTCCAGGTCGCCCGTCAGTTCAGGCATAACCAGGTCAACGGCGCCATTTACCAAAATACCCTGGGTGCCGTCGATGGAAATCATATCACCCTCGCGAATGACCACGTCGGTACCTTCAACCACCGCTTGCTTAGCTTCCGCATCGATGCGCAAAGCGTCCACGCCGCACACGCAGGGTGCACCCATACCGCGGGCAATAACGGCCGCATGGCTGGTCTTGCCACCATGGCTAGTAAGGATGCCTTCGGCGGCAATCATGCCTGGCAGGTCGTCGGGATTGGTTTCCCAACGCACGAGCACGCACTTGCGGCCTTCAGCAGCCGCCTGAACAGCGTCTTCAGAACTAAAGACGGCTTCACCAACAGCAGCACCCGGGCTAGCATTTAAGCCCTTTGCCAACACTTCATAACCAGCGTTCTTGTCGAACTGAGGATGCAGGAGCTGGTCGAGCTGGTCGGGGTTCACACGGGCCACCGCTTCTTCGCGCGAAATGAGGCCTTCGCGTTCCATGTCGATAGCAATGCGAATGGCAGCAGCAGCCGTGCGCTTACCCACGCGGGTTTGCAGCATGTAAAGCTTGCCCTGCTCGATGGTGAATTCGATGTCGCACATATCGCGGAAGTGGTCTTCGAGCACCTTAAAGATGCCTTCCAGTTCTTCGCCCGCTTCTTCCAGGCCAGGAACGGTCTTCAATTCGGCAATGGGGCTGGTGTTACGGATGCCCGCAACCACGTCTTCACCCTGGGCATTCACCAGGTAGTCGCCGTAGAATTCCTTTTCACCCGTGGCGGCATTACGCGTAAAGGCCACGCCCGTGGCGCTGGTTTCACCCTTGTTGCCAAAGACCATGGACTGCACGTTTACGGCCGTGCCCATGGTGTCGTCAATTTTGTTCTGCTTGCGATACAAGACCGCGCGCGGGTTATTCCAGCTGCCAAACACGGCTTCGATGGCCAGTTTCAGCTGCGTCATTGGGTCCTGCGGGAACTGAGCAACACCGTCTACCACCAAGTCGGGATAGTCGGCTGCCTTCACGTGGTCGGCAAAAATTTGTTTGAACTGGCCAACCAGTTCCTGCAGGTCTTCTGCCGTAAGGTCCGTGTCGGAACGAACGCCACGAATATTCTTCATGGCGGTAATAGCATTTTCAAAGAGGTCGCCTTCAAGGCCCATAACCACGCTGCTAAACATCTGGATAAAGCGGCGATAGCTATCCCACGCAAAGCGCGGGTTTTCAGTTTGGGCGATAAGGCCATTGATGGATTCGTCGTTCAAACCCAGGTTAAGCACGGTGTCCATCATGCCCGGCATGGAAATGGGAGCGCCACTGCGCACAGAAACCAGCAGCGGGTCGTTTGTGTCTCCGATTTTCTTACCCAGGCGATTTTCCAAGTCCTGGCGGTACTGCTCAATTTCATCGAGCGCTCCTTCTGGCCAGGTATTACCGGCACCCGCATATTCCATACAGGTCTGGCAGGTAATGGTGAAGCCCGGAGGCACCGGCAAGCCAATATTGGCCATTTCAGCGAGGTTAGCGCCCTTGCCGCCAAGGACCTTCTTCATGGAAGTGTTGCCTTCGGTTACGTTGTTGCCTTCTGCATCCCTACCAAATGCATAGACACGCTTTACTGCATCAGTCACGTCGAACTCCTAAAAACGCGGCCAACATATATCTCATAAACGCAGCGTTTACATACTGCGTGGATGAGCCATTTCATAGTAACGCAAAATCTCCTGCGCAGTCTCCTCAACGGCACGATTATCGGTGTGTATCACTATACAGCCAAGCTGACGCATAAGTTTGCGAGACTTTTCCAAGTCCCGCTCGATAAATTCGATGCTTGCATATTCGCCTGCCACCGCTTTTTCAGCACTATTTAAGCGACGTTGACGAATGCCATAGAGCACTTCGGGTGAAATCATCAGACCAAACAGGCGCGAAGGTTCCACGTCGTATATTTCTTTCGGTGGCGTCGTGGAAGGATCGAGCGGGATATTGGCCACCTTGTAGCCTTCCTGGGAAAGATACACCGACGTGGGTGTTTTTGAAGAACGCGACACACCTAAGAGTACAATGTCGGCCTTGGTCAAGTCTTGCGCCCATCGTCATGTTCAATAGTGAATTCCATAGCTTCAATACGCTGGTAGTAAGTATCGTCGGTTTCGCGCAGAACACCGCGTTCATAGCCAGGCTTTAGGCCACTAATGCGCTCGATGGCATGAATTGCCCCGCTCATCAGGTCAACTGCAAAGATATTGGGATGTTCGGCAAGATAGTCCTGGAACGCGTCGTAGGTTGGACCTTCGACCAGCGTGTAAAAGCACAGGATTTCATCGCTACCTGTTTCGCGTATTTCCTGTTCTATGTGCTCTTCCATAAAGTGCGTGATGTCGCTAATGGTTTTAACGTTAGGAAGCAGTTCGATAAGAGGGTTAGCCACGCCGAACTGACTGGCAGCTGCACGCGCAATGGTTTGGGCCGTAATACCAATGGAGTCGCTAATAACATGAATGATGGGCATGAGCGAAATCGTAGGAGCGTGACTTTCTCCGACCGCGCTGCTAGCGTCGTCGAGAGTCACAAAGCCTGCGGTATTCATTTTTCCCATGCGCGCTCCTTATGCGCCTGCTAGCCTTTGGCGAGCAGACTAAAATCGGCAACGTCGGCAAACACGCCCACAAAACGGTTCAGCAAGCGCAGGCGATTGTCGCGAATGACGGCATCATCGTCCATGACCATGACGTTTTCAAAGAATTCGTCTATGGGCTTGCGCAGCGCCGCCAAAGCAGCCAGCGCAGCGGGATAGTCGTCTTCGGAAAGCGCCTTTGCTACCCGGCTTTCAGCTTCAACCACAGCAGAAGACAGGGCATGTTCATGTTCGGTAAGCAGCTGTTCGTTAAAGTCGCTGCCCAGCTCGGGATTGCGCAGGTTGTTGGCACGAGCAAACGCGGTTGCTAGGTCTTCCATGGTTTCCGCGTCGTTGGCACGCGCCGCTTCCAGGGCACGCGTACGGGCTGCGATAACCGCCGGTTCCACCACGCCCGCAGAAAGCACGGCGTCCACTGCGTCGGCTGTATTGCCTTCATCGCGCAAGATAACCTTGGTACGCGTCACGAAGAAGTCAACGATTTCGGCGCGTACTGCTTCTTTGTCAAATTGCACACCCTGGGCTGCATATTGTTCGAGAGCAGCATCGATGGAACAATCAAGTGAAATAGGCAGCCCCGCTTCGAGCATGGCCACAATACCAATGGCGCTGCGACGCAAGGCGAAGGGGTCGGAAGAACCCGTGGGGCCCTGCCCTATGGCAAAAAGTCCACAGATAGTATCGAGCTTGTCGGCTGTTGCCACCAGTTGTCCAACGGTAGTTTCAGGAAGCGCGTCGCCAGCAAACTTCGGCCAATAATGTTGGCCAATTGCCTGTGCTACCTGGGCATTTTCACCAGCAGCGGCAGCGTAGTAGGACCCCATCGTTCCCTGCACGCTCGTGAATTCCACCACCGCGCCACTCACCAGGTCGGCCTTGCACAGGTGTGCCGCACGTACCGCATCGGCAGCATCGGTTGCGCCCAGCCCGGCACTTGCCGCAAGCTGTTCAACCAGGGCTTCAATGCGCGCTGTCTTTTCCCGTGTTGTGCCAAGCTGCTCCTGGAATACCACACTGTCAAGCCTTTCGACAAAGTCTTCTAGGGGCACCTTCAGGTCTTCATCGTAGAAGAATTTGGCGTCATAGAGGCGCGCAGCAACCACACGTTCGTTACCGTCTACAATGCCTTCAGCACAAGCCGGGTTGCCGTTTGACGTAATGAGGAACTTGTTCGTCAGGCTGCCGTCGGTATTAAACAGCGGGAAGTAACGCTGATGCATAAGCATGGCATCAACCGTAATTTCTTTGGGCACCGCCAGGAACAAATCGTCGAAAGCTCCCATCATAACCGTGGGATATTCGCACAGGTTAACCACTTCCTGCAAAGTCTTAGCGGGCAGTTCCGCCACCAGGCCTGTTTGCGCTTCCAGGGCAGCTACCTGTTCGCGGATAGTCTGTTCACGTTCGGCTTCGCTGGGTACGACATAGGCACCGCGAAGCACGTCGATGAGATTATCCGCCGAAGCAACCACATGCGGGCCCGGCGCCAAGAAACGGTGGCCGTAGGTTTCATTCGTTGCGGTAAGTCCCGCAAATTCAACAGGCACTACGGTCGAGCCCAACAAGGCACACAGCCAACGAACGGGGCGCGAAAAGACTTCAGACCTGCTTCCCCAGCGCTGGGCCTTAGGCCAAGAAATAGATTCGATTACCCCTTGTAACAAGCCAGGGAGCAGTTCTGCCACCTGCACCGACGGGGTTTCCACGACGGCATAAACGTATTCAGTACCGTCTTCGTCGCGACGCTGAAGCGAAGAAGCATCCACGCCCTTGCCGCGGGCAAAACCAAGGGCCGCCTGCGTAGGGGCGCCCGATTCGTCAAAGGCAATACTTGCCGCAGGACCGCGGAATTCCTGCACCGTTGCGTCGGTTGCTTCAGGCACGTCCGGCACAATCGTAATCAAACGACGCGGAGTGGTATAAACTTCCACGTCACCATGGGGAACCTGTGCGCCATCGAGGGCGTCCGTTACCAGGCCACCAAGTTTTTCCGTTGCCGCATGCAGGTCGAAGGCGGGCAGTTCTTCCGTACCAATTTCAAAGGCGAGAGTATGCAGCGTCATCTTATTCCCCCTCCCCTTCAGTGGTAACAGGTACTTGGCCCACCACGTGTTCTAAATAGCTTGCGCAAACAGCTTTGGCCATAGTACGCACGCGCAGAATATAAGCCATACGCTCCGTTGCCGAAATAACGCCCCGCGCATCAAGCAGGTTGAAGGTGTGGCTGCACTTCAACACGTAGTCGTAAGCTGGCAGCGGTAAGCCCGCTTCCAAGGTGCGCATACATTCAGCTTCATAGCGGTCGAATTCGCCAAACAATAAGTCCGTGTCGGCCACTTCGAAGTTGTAGGTCGAAAACTCGCGTTCGTTTTCCAAAAACACGTCTCCATAATAGAAAACCAGGCCGTCTTCACCGCGGCTCCACACCAGGTCGTACACATTGTCCACGCCTTGGACATACATGGCCAGACGTTCCAGGCCATAAGTAATTTCTACGGGCACCGGGTTGCATTCGAAGCCGCCCACCTGCTGGAAGTAGGTGAACTGCGTAACTTCCATACCGTCAATCCAAACTTCCCAGCCCAGACCCCAGGCACCCAGCGTGGGGCTTTCCCAGTCGTCTTCGACAAAACGTACGTCATGGGCGTCTACGTCGACACCAATGGCGCGCAAGGAATCCAGATACAGTTCCTGCGAATTTTCAGGCGAAGGCTTAATAAGCACCTGGAACTGATAATAGTGCTGCAAACGGTTGGGGTTTTCACCATAACGGCCGTCAGTCGGGCGACGCGAAGGCTGTACGTAAGCGGTGCGCCACACACCAGGACCCAGCGAACGAAGCGTGGTAGCCGTATGAAACGTACCTGCGCCCACTTCGTTGTCGTAAGGCTGCAAAACCACACAACCGTGGTCAGCCCAGAAGCGCTGCAGGTTCATAATAATGTCTTGAAATGAAGGTGCGAGCTTTTCAGTCATTCATGCTCCTTGATTGCGCAGGCTAAAACGAACCCACGCGGTTCAATGGCCAATAGATAAACACGGCATGCCCCGTTACGCTTTCTTCGGGAATGGGTCCAAAGTAGCGCGAATCCGCTGAATTGGTTCGATTGTCGCCCATTACCCAAATCTGCCCTTCGGGAATGGTGTAGGGATATTCGATAGTAACGCCTGGTGCCGTCTGCAAGGGGTCGGACGGCAAGCCATTGGTGTACGGTTCATTTAAGCGCTGGCCGTCCACAAGCACCGCGCCATCCTGCAAATCCACCGTTTGACCAGCCACGGCAATGCAGCGCTTAATGAGCGTACGCCCTTCCACTTCAGGATCTTGGAAAGTGACAATTTCCCCAGGCTTGGGACCACGGAAGTAATAACTAACTTTTTCAGAAAACAGTTTGTCCGACACTTCAATGGTGTGTTCCATAGAACCTGAAGGAATCTGATACGGAGCAATAACAAAGGAGCGCAAGAACCAAGCCGCCACAAAAACGACGGCCACCATAATAAGGAAGCTTAAAAAGCTACTAAATAGGCCAGGTTGTTTTTCTCTGGCATGTTTTCCAGAATCCATGCATGCTCTTTCGTACGGTGATGCGAAATTACATGATACCGCACTTCACGCGGCGTTTTGACTAGTCCGTAGCAGGCGATAATTTTTCCAAAAATGCCCGCTCTTCTGGGGAAAGGTCGGCACTGACTAAAAGATCAGGACGTAGCTTGGCCGTGCGTTCAATACTCTGCTGGCGACGCCAGGCGTCCACGGCAGCATGGTCTCCCGAAAGGAGCACTTCAGGCACGTCCATGCCGCGGTAACTGGCGGGACGCGTGTATTGCGGGTATTCAAGCAGACCGTCAGAAAAGCTTTCATCGAGGGCACTGGCATCGTTGCCTAAAACCCCAGGTAACTTGCGCACCACGGCGTCGATTACCACCATGGATGCCAGCTCGCCACTCGAAAGTACATAGTCGCCCAGTGAAATGCAGGTATCGGCCAGGGAATATACACGCTCATCGATGCCTTCGTAATGGCCGCAAATAAACAGAAGATGATCCTGTTCGGCCAACTGTCCAGCCACCTTGTCGTTGAAGGGCTGGCCCACCGGTGCTAAGTTGCGTTCAACCAGGTCGTCGTAAGCTTCAAAGATGGGCTCGGGCTTCATAACAAGACCTTGGCCGCCGCCAAAAGGATAGTCGTCGGTGGTACGGTGTTTGTCGTGCGTCCAATCGCGCAGGTCGTGGGCCGCAAAATCGAGGGCACCTTTTTCCTGGGCAATACGCATAATGGAAGTGCCCATAACTGAATCAAACATGCTCGGGAATGTTGAAAGTGTTTCGATTTTCATGGTTTAAGCGTCACCACCTTCAACGCTGTCGTCTGCCGTTTGCCCTGGAGCATTCAGTGTAAGAAGGCTTGCGGGAATACTGGTCTGTATGGTGCGGGATTCTTCATCAACTTGCACAACAAATTCGTCAACGAAAGGAACGAGCACCTGCCCGTTGGACCCCTGAATTTCGAGTGTGCTTTGTGCAGGATTAACAAGGACAGCTTCCACGACGCCCAGGCTACCATGCACAGTGTCGTGTACGGCATAGCCCTGCAGCACGACGGCGTCGTCTTCCGGGTGCACTTCGGGCAATTCGTTTTCTGCCACCAAGCAATATGACCCTGCCAGGCTTTCGGCTACGTCGATATTGTCTACGCCTTCGAAGCTTACCTCCCAAGCATTGGATGGCATTTCAGAGATTGAAACCACCCGTGCGCTGCGGGGGCCGCGCAAAGTTGGGGGCACAAAATGAACCGTTTGCCCCTCGCGCAAAAGAAACGGGAGCGCGTCTGCAGCTTTGCAAACAACACTCCCGTTAAGGTGACGTGCACTCACTATAAAGGCCGCACGCGTAAAACTGCTCATTTAGTCGCGCAGCTCCACGTCTACGTGCATGCCCGCGCGGGCAGCAGCCGCACGTGTAATAGTGCGAATAGCCTTGATAACACGGCCCTGGCGGCCAATGACCTTACCCGTATCTTCTTCATTCACACGAACTTCGACAAGCACATTGTCGTCGTCCTGTTCGGATTCGAAAATTTCGAGTTCGTCCTTGTATTCGACGATGGGTTCGACCAGCGTGCGAACCAGGCCGCACAGGTCTACATTATGGTCTGCCATTTATGCGTCCTTGCGAGCTGTTTCAATTAAGCGAGCAACCGTGTCGGTTGGCTGAGCGCCATTGGCGATCCACTGATCGATTTTTTCCAGGTCGAGCTTGATCATGGTGGGTTCGACGCAGGGGTTGTAGCGGCCAACTTCTTCGATAAGACGACCATCGCGCGGGGCGCGAGAGTCGGCCACAACTACGCGGTAATAAGGTGCCTTTTTAGCGCCATGGCGGGCGAGACGAATTTTTACTGCCATTTCCTATGTACTCCTTCAATTATTGTGGGGGCTTTTCCTCCCACTTAAAACAGCAACATGCCATGATAGGCGCAATACATCATTTATGCAAGTAAACACGCATAATCCCGATAAATGCACAAATGGGACGAGTGCATACTTTTTTTCCCAAAAGATCTACGCGTCACTATGTCAAAAATCGGTTCTATGATTTTCAATTGGGTTTGATTACCAGTCAGAATGTCACTGCGCCAAAACAGAGACGTGCGCTACTTCTCCACTATGTAGATGGTAAGACATGGGAGCACGTTTGTGTACAGATGAACTACTCATGGGATGGCATGATGACACTTCGCAATACGATGTCATGCCACTCGATTGGAGAGATCCACGGTACTCCGCTATTGACTAGACTCCATGTCATTGCGTATGAGTTGCTTAATGTACCCAGATACATTGTCCTTTGTTCTTAAGTATTCATACACGTCTTGTTCGCTAGGGTAAAACCTTACTGCTACTTGCTTGACGTTTTCTTTGCGGTACTTTTCATTCGCACGTTTTTGAGCATCAGATACCATTTTTATCCTCTCGTTGTAGTTAATAGGGAGGTGGTGTATAATTCAGATAAAGGGGTTCCACGCCCCGTTGATAAGACGGGGAACCATTTTTACGAGCTAACGTTTTCTGATGACGAAGTAAACCACGAATCGTCCGAGCGTTAGCTCAACCTTTATCTTAACCATAAGCACCACCTCCTTTCTTTAACTCTTAACCTTACAGATATAGTATACCAAATACCCTACATATTAGGGTTATGTTTCAAAAAGTGTGTCTGCGCTTGTCTTTCACTGCCTGTATTCGGTAGGCATGTGGAACTCATTCCAATCGATGCCCGTGCTGTATCTGCTGGGAGTATCATCGTCGCTCTCGCGGTTATCTGACGCATCCGCGAACAGTCCCTTCACCTCATCATCTGTCGGCATCACGCGCAGGATTTCAGCAGCAGGCAAGGGGCTTTCGCTGTGCATATAGCACCACCACATGATTGCTTTGATACGATGCATGAGCGGAAGACCTCTGTGAAACCTTAGCATCTCACGTAGGCGCGCATTGACGCTTTCTATCGCGTTGTTGGTAGATGGCCACTTACCGCCGCGCTGCTGTTCTATTTCTATGAACGTGAACTCTGCCAAGAACCCTTGCCATTTTGCGCACCACTGCGCATAGTC
>CAJOJB010000069.1 GCA_905234635.1 uncultured Eggerthellaceae bacterium
GGAGGTGAGGGGGATGCTTTGTAATTTGAGGGCGGAAATGAAACGGAGTGGATTCAATTCCGTTGTCCTTGCCGGCGCCATTGGTTATGACGCTCCTGCCTTGCAAGTCAACCACCGCAAGCTTTAAGTCGGCCCAGCCTTCAAGCCCAAACTTGAAGTTCTTACGAAAACGGGTTTTGCGAACCGTCTTCGGCACATCACCGCTGGTGCTGTCGGCTATCAGCACCAACGTGATGTTGCTCGACATGTGGTTAGGTTGAGGTTGCGCCTTCTTGATTCCGTGTTCGAGCATGAAGTTCACCCAGTTGGTAAGCTCAGTTTCGTCCAGTTCGTCCACGGTTTGAAAGAACAAGTACTCGTGCGAGTCTACTTCCCACAGTTTCGCTCTCTTGACTAACACATACTGTTCGCCATGAGTGTGAAACTCGGCGTATCCAGGAAAGGTAATACCTTCGAATTCGTGGTCTCGATAGATATCGAACCACGCCTGGTGTGCCAGTAGAAGCTTTTCAAGCACTTCTTCTTTCGTGAAATCGGCGATAGTTCTCCCCCTTTTTCACACAGTCCGTTCACGTAAGATACACAAATAGTACCACAATTTCCACACAAGTGAAGAATTTTTTTCAAATACAAGTTATTTGGTAGGAATTATTTTTGTTTTGCAAGCGCAATATATAGGGTTTACATACAATAAGGGACACTATCTTTGGGTTTTACTTTTGCACATTAGAGTGAAAGAGTGTCTCGCGGGTGGTTTTTCGGACACGGGGCGACAAAAAGCACGGAAACCGCAAGGGTCCTGACGCAACCGAGCTGCCTAGCGGAACTTAAAAGCGTGAATGCCCTTCACCGTAATGTGTTTCAACCCAAAGAAACTCGAAAGCTGGAAGAAAACATGGTCGTCGAATTCGAGACCGCGCGACGTTACATAGATATTGCCACCTAGTTCTTCCCCGCCATCGATGACGTGCACATAACGATACTTTTCGTTGTACAGGTCTTCGACACGGTCATCGGGAAGTGGTTCCACGAGAACTTCGGCGGGACCCGATTCGACGATAGTTTCGACAATAGAAATCTGCAGGTGAGAAATACCCTTACGCTTGAGGTAATGAATAAGTTTGCTGCTATAGTCGATATGTTTTGGTTCAGTACTCATGGCTTCATGATAACAAAGCATGGCTTGTTTCAGCGATGGTTTCGGCGAGTGCCGCTGAATCAACGCCACGCAGCTGGGCAACAGTAGCGCAGGTTGCCGCCAGCTGGTTTTGCATGGCTGCCACGTGATAGTCTTGCCCTTCAGGCGGCATGTCGGTTTCCAAGATGAGCTGCGCTGTAGGAATCTGCCGCGTATATTCGCGCCCGCGCTTGGTTTCGAGCATGAAATGATTTACCGAAAAATAGCAGCCCGCTTGCACTGCAGCATGGAATGTTTCTCCATCACCTGAATACCAATGAAAAATGCAACGACAGTTATCGATGGCACCGCTGTCTTTAAGGATTTCAAAAACTTCAGGGGCAGAAGCTGCTGCGTGAAGGGAAAGTACGCGTCCGCCCACTTCAGCACAGGCCTGGGCTATGTGCTTAAAAGCATGGACCTGACGTGCACGGCCAACGCTACCCCCGTCATGCTTGCGACCAAAGTCGAGCCCCACTTCCCCTATATAAGTGCTGGAAGAAATGGTGGCCAGGACGGCATCGAGCTGCCCTTCACCCGCGCGCCCGTCTGCCACCCACCACGGGTGCAAGCCCACGCCCCACCGCACCATAGATGTAGAACAGGGCGTGGAACAGGGGACGGGTTTTTGTTCCAATTGGGAAAAAGAGGACGAGGGGTTGTATCCAGAATTGGTCCCCTGTTCCACGCTCACAGCAAAGGCGCCTGCACCAAGAGCGTCGAGTTCACGTGCCGCTTCAAGCGCATTCGGCGCAAAGTCCAGGTGACAATGCATGTCAAAATAAACTGACATTATTCGCCCCTTGAGCGAAACCGCGGTCTATCCGTCTGATCACCCGCGCCTTCGCCCCACACTACTCCATCGTCGTGCGTTCTTGAGTCGTCTCTTACCGATGGACGTGGACGAGGACGACTGCGCGGATTTCTTGTTGCTGCCCGCCTCGAACGCCCTTGAGCTGCGCCGGATACGCGACCGCCTGGTGTCTGCATAAAACCAAGGCGCACGCCAACGTATTCCAAGGCCAACAACACAAAGAGAATAGCCATAACGATTACGTAACTCATAACCGCGCCCTCAAGCCCGCTTACGCGTATAAGCATATAGGGCACAACCAGGGCAAATACAAAGGTTATAAGGTAGAGCTTGGTCACCACCGCTTGGCGGCGCATAACGGTTACAACCTGATACAAAAAGTCAATACCGCCAGTAATACCACCCGCAAGCAACATGAGGTAGGAAAATCTACGGAAAGGTTCAAAATCTATACCGTACATAAAGCTCATCAGCGGAATACCCACCCAGCGCATGAACAAAACAGCGGCAATGGTCAGAACCGCAATAACCACCAAGGCCGCAACGATAAACATGTCGAAACGACTGCGGCGGCTCAGGTCATTCCACGCATCGGCCATACGGCCCAGCAGCGGCTTATACATAAAGCCCACGATCATCAGAATAGTTTGCGCGGGGAAATACAGGGCGTTGAAGTAGAGCTGGTTATCGTAAGACAGCACGCCTTCCATCATGAACTTGGGCATATTGTCGATGCACTGGTACAAGAACAATGCGAGGAAGACGGGTGCGCAATGCACGAACAGCCGCACCAAACTTTCTGCGCGGAAGCGTCCCGACTTGGGTGTTTCAAGCAGCGCGAGCGGCAAGGTTATAAACACCAGTGACAAAACGGCCATGACCGCCATGGCAATACTGGCAGCGGTAATACTGCGCGTAAACAGCAAAAATGCCGAAAAGAAAAACAAGACCGAAAGTGAACGAATGCTTTGCGAAATACCCGCTAAGTACAGCTTGTCCATCTGTTGCAGGCGGCCTTCGTAAACGTCAGCCATGCCGTCAATCATTTTGTAAATAAACACCGCCATGGACATGGTGGCCATGTTCGCGTCGTAGCCACGGAATTGGCAAAACAGCCAGCCTGCCACAATCATAATCACGCAGGTAATCCAACGATTCACCTGGTAGTCAATGAACTGGTGGCTTTCGTCACGGTCAGACACCTGATAGGTGCGCACGCCGTAGTTCGCTACAAACATAAGCAAATGCCCCGCAACAAATGCCAAGGCAAAGCGGCCCGCTTCTTCGGCGCCCACAAGCTGCGTGATAATAACGGTAAGAATCGGAAAAACCATACCCCAGGCAGCCAGACCTATGGTGTTCCAAATAAAGTCTTGCGAGGTTTGGTTGCTTTCGAATTCTTCTTCGGCAGCACCCATACCGCCTTCGCCCATGGCACCCAAAATACGCCCGCCCCAAGTGCGGATTTTACGTTCTATCCACAGAGGTTTACGTCTGCGCGTTTGCTTGCGCACCCCCGCGAAGGGGTTGTGATTGCGCGCCATACGTTCGCGCAACGATTCCTGTTTGGGTTTCGGGTTGTTCGCCATATTTTCAGTATAAAGATTTCGGACCGAGACGTGGTGGAAAAGCAGTGGAGAGCAAAATAAGAGTAAATCTATAGCAAAAAACTGACCACATGCTCACCTGCAATTTTGTAAAAATGAGGTAAAAACGCGCTTTTCGTCATTTTCCCCAAAAAACCGAAAACCACAAGATATAGTGTATGTACGTTCTGTGAAACACCATATATTCCAATAATTTCGTTCAAAAAACTGCTATTTTTACTAACGCACTCATAAGTGATTTATGCAAATGCAGCACTTGAACACACAAGAAAAGGGTGCGCACACAACGGACAATCGGTAAGGGAACCATGCGAGCCATGTGTGCACACGCAACAGTAAATGTGGAAGAAACGTAAGAAAGAACGGGGTAGATTCATGAAAGTTATCAAGCGCAACGGGTCTGAAGTCGAATTTGACGTCACAAAAATTGTTAATGCTATTAGCTGTGCCAACGCTGAAGTGCCGGAAGAAAACCGCCTTTCACAGGCGCAAATCTTAACCGCCGCCAATAACGTAACGGCCGAATGCGAAGCCTGTGGCCACGCCCCTGCCGTGGAAGAAATCCAGGACATGGTGGAAGACCAGATCATGGCCCACGGCGCGTTTGAAGTAGCACGCAAGTACATCATCTACCGCTACGTCCAAAACCTGAAGCGCCAGTCGAACACCACCGACGAAAAGATTATGAGCTTAATCGAATGCAACAACGAAGAGGCCAAGCAGGAAAACTCCAACAAGAACCCCGTTGTTAATTCTGTACAGCGCGACTACATGGCCGGCGAAGTTTCCCGCGACATCACCATGCGCCTGCTACTCCCCCAAGACGTAGCAGAAGCACACGAAGCGGGCATTATCCACTTCCACGACACCGACTATTACCTGCAGCATATGCACAACTGCGACCTGGTCAACCTTGAAGACATGCTGCAAAACGGCACGGTTATTTCAGGCACCTATATCGACAAGCCCCACAGCTTTAGCACTGCCTGCAACATTGCCACGCAAATCATTGCGCAGGTGGCCAGCTGCCAGTACGGTGGTCAGTCCATCACGCTTGCCCACCTGGCACCTTTTGTGGACGTTTCCCGTCAGAAGATTCGCCGCCAGGTCACCGAAGAGCTTAACGCCCTGGGCGTAGAGCCTTCAACCGAAAAGCTTGAACAAGTGGTTGAATCCCGCGTGCGCGACGAAATTCGCAAGGGCGTACAAACCATCCAATACCAGGTGGTTACCCTTATGACCACCAATGGCCAAGCCCCATTCATTACGGTTTCTATGTATCTCAATGAAGCCAAGAATGAACGCGAAAAAGAAGACTTGGCCATGATCATTGAAGAAATGCTCATCCAGCGCTACGAAGGCGTAAAGAATGAAGAAGGCGTCTGGATTACCCCTGCCTTCCCCAAACTCATCTACACGCTCGAAGAAGACAACGTGGCTGAAGGCACCAAGTATTGGTACCTCACAAAGCTGGCTGCCAAGTGCACGGCCAAGCGCATGGTACCCGACTACATTTCTGAAAAGAAGATGCTCGAGTACAAGATCAACGGCAACGGCGAAGGCGACTGCTACACCTGCATGGGCTGCCGCAGCTTCCTTACACCCGACCGCAGCGGTAACGGCTACGACAACGTGGCCAACGCCGGCAACTACGAACCGGGCAAGCCCAAGTACTGGGGTCGCTTTAACCAGGGTGTTGTTACGCTGAACCTGGTAGACATCGCGCTTTCCAGCGGCGGTGACATGGACAAGTTCTGGGAAATTTTCGACGAACGCCTGGATTTGTGCTACCGCGCACTCATGTGCCGCCACGAACGCCTGAAGGGCACGCTTTCCGACGCTGCTCCTATTCTGTGGCAGCATGGTGCCCTGGCCCGCCTGGAAAAGGGCGAGCCCATCGACAAGCTGCTCTATGGCGGTTACTCCACCATTTCGCTGGGCTACGCTGGCCTCTACGAATGCGTGAAATACATGACGGGCCATTCGCACACCGACGCAGAAGCTACGCCCTTCGCCCTGCAGATTATGCAGCACCTCAACGACGCCTGCGCTGGCTGGAAGGCCAAGCACAACATCGACTTCTCCACCTATGGCACGCCGCTCGAATCCACTACCTACAAGTTCGCTAAGTGCCTGCAGCGCCGCTTTGGCATCGTGGAAGGCATCACGGACAAGGGCTACATCACCAACAGCTATCACGTGCATGTGACCGAAGAAATGGACGCCTTCAAGAAGCTCGAATTCGAAGCCATGTTCCAGAAGCTTTCCCCCGGTGGAGCCATTTCCTACGTGGAAGTGCCCGACATGCAAGACAATATCGAAGCCGTGCTTTCGCTCATGCAGTTCATCTACGACAACATCATGTATGCCGAAATGAACACGAAGTCCGACTACTGCCAGGTATGCGGCTTCGACGGCGAAATCCAGATTGTTGAAGACAGCGGCAAGCTGGTATGGGAATGCCCCCACTGCGGAAACCGCGACGAATCCAAGATGAATGTCGCGCGTCGTACCTGCGGCTACATCGGTACGCAGTATTGGAATCAGGGGCGTACTGAAGAAATCCGCGACCGCGTCTTGCATCTGTAAAATAGCGGTGCGAACAATGCTCAGCTGCAAACGCTCCGCACCGTCTCGAATCGCACTAAGGAGCATGGCAATCAATGGGTCCGGTTTCACCTCATCCCTCCACGCTCTTATAGGTGCGATCCTCTTTATGACGGTGCTCCACGATAGCAGCTGAGCACAGTCCGCACCACCATACACAACAAGGAGCAGCCCATGAATTACGGGGAAATCAAATACAGCGATATTGCCAATGGGGTGGGTGTGCGTACGACGCTGTTTGTCAGCGGGTGCACGCATGCATGCCCTGGCTGCTTCCAACCTGAAACTTGGGACTTTGCCTACGGCGAAGAATTCACGCCCGAAGTTGAAGACCAAATTATCGAAAGCCTCAAGCCTTCCTGGATTGCAGGGCTTACCGTCCTCGGCGGTGAACCCATGGAACCCGCAAACCAGGAAGCACTGGCTCCATTCTTAAAACACGTAAAGGAAGAAGTTCCGGAAAAAAGTATTTGGCTTTACACGGGCGACGTCTGGGATGACCTGGTGCTGGGCGGTTCGCGCTGCACCATCGACACACCCGACATTTTGTCCTGCGTTGACGTCATGGTGGAAGGCCCTTTTATCGAAGGAGAAAAGGACATCACGCTTAAATTCCGTGGCAGCGCTAACCAGCGCATCATCGACGTACCCGCCACCCTGGCCGCAGGTGCCATTCAGCTTTGGTCAGACGACCCCGCCTTCGCACGCGGCACTATGGCCTAAGCGTCAATCGGGCGACACTCTTGCACCATATGGGGCAAGAGCTGACGCACCGTTATGCAAAGAGAGCAGTGGTACGCGCCATCTTTTCGGCAATTGGAACACCGAAGGGGCAACGATCTTCGCAGTCATGGCAACCAATACAGTCAGCGGCTGCCACGTCCAATTCGCGGTAGTGCTGACCCACACCTTCAGGTACGCTGTCGTGCATTTCGGCTAGATCGGCATATTTGTTCACAAGCGCAATATTAATGCCCACAACACACGGCGCGCAGTGCCCGCAGTAGGTACATTGGCCATAGTAAGCATGTGCCTGCGCACCCGCCAAAACACTCGCATAATCTAGCTGTTCGGCAGGCGTATCTACGTAGGCAAGCGCTTCCTGCATCTGGGCCAGGTTCTGTACGCCCGCCATGACACTTGCCACCGCAGGACGCGTCAGGCAATAGTGAATGCATTGCGCAGGGCTGAGCGCCACGCCAAAAGGCGACACTGCCGCGTCGAGCAGGCGGCCTCCCGCAAAAGGTTTCATAACCGTAATGCCCACGTTGTTCGCTTCACACGTGGCATACAGCCTGGCGCGCACCGGGTCCATCCCTGCCAGATTTTCATCAGCATAGTCGCCGAAATAATCGTTGATATCTTCGGTTGCTGGCATGAGGTCGAAGGCAGGATTAATGCTAAACATTATCATTTCAATGCGGCCGTCTTCAGCAGCAAGCTGGGCCACGTCGGGGTTATGGGTGGAAAGTCCGACATGCTCAATCTTGCCCTGTTCTAACAACTCTTGCACATAGGCGTAAAACGGACCTGCCATGATGTCCTTGAACTCTTGAACGGCATCCACAAAATGAATCATGCCCAGTTCAACATGGTCGGTGCGTAGGCGTTCAAGCAAGTCCTCAAAAGCGGCCGGCACCACTGCCATATCGCGCGTACGCACGTATTGACCGTCCTGCCAGGTGCTTCCCACGTGCCCCTGAATAATCCACTTGTCGCGTTCGGGTTCTATGGCAACACCGAGCGCACTACGCACGGCAGGGTCCGCCATCCAACAGTCGACAATGTTCATACCCGCCTCAACGCCACACTTGGCCATAGCGCGTACTTCCTCGGCGTCCATGTCGCCAATCCATTCGGCTCCAAAACCGATTTCGCTTACCTGCAATCCAGTCTTTCCAAGCGTGCGATACCGCATATGATTTCCCTTCCCGTCTATTCCTTATCGGGTGAGCACCAAAAGTGAAGTTAATCTGTGCACAGACTAGTTTTCCGCCCTAGCAAATTATGCTGCAGCCAAGCCTTATGTTACACATATACATCACCAATTCTCAAATCGTCCCACTCCATTCAAGGCTGCAACTTGAGCCATTTCATCGTCGCTGAGGGCGAAGTCGAAAATCTGTATATTCTCGGCAATATGACTGGGATTGCTCGACCCTGGAATAGCGATATAGCCTGCCTGCACATGCCAACGCAAAATCGCCTGGGCAGCAGTTTTGCCGTGAACGGCAGCGATGCTATTAAGCGTCTCGTTTGCAAGCAGCTGTGCCACGCCCGGGCGACCACCAAGCGGGTACCACGACTCCACAAAAGAGCCCGTACTTTCCACGTGCACCTGCAAGTCGTTATTTTGGTAGTAGGGATGGTTTTCGTTTTGCACAAGCACCACGGGAATTTCGGCGATGCTTGCAATTGCATCATAGTGCTCGGGCGTGTAGTAGTTCGAAATACCAATGGATCGCAGCTTACCTGCACGCACAGCGTCTTCCAGCGCACGCCACACCGCTTCGTCGTTACTGCCAGGCTGGTGGATGAGCATGAGGTCTATGTAGCCAAGGTCAAGGCGAGCAAGCGACTCATCGATAGACTCCGCCGCCCGGTCGAAACTCGACGGCATGATTTTCGAGGTAACAAACACATCTTCGCGTGCACACAGCCCATCGGCCACCGCGCGACGCACCGCACTGCCAACACCTTCTTCATTGCCATAGTATTGCGCCGTATCAACAAGGCGGTAGCCGTTTTCCAAAGCGCAATAGGTCGACGCCTCCGCTTCATCCACCGAAAGCGTCCAAGTTCCCAGCCCTAAGGCAGGCATGGTAAAACCACTGGCCAGGAGTTTATCTTCGACAGCATACGCCGCAACGCTTTGGGAAGACGAGGCTTGCGTCACAGACGAGCTGAACGCACTTGAAGATGCCGAAGCGGAATCCGTCAGAGACGAAGCCGACGTTTCAGAAGAAGCATTTTCTGCTGCGGTCGATGTGCTACCAGCGCTCTCTTGCGCACTTGAACAGGCCGCCAGCCCAAACGCCATGCTCGCTGCTGCCGTTGCACCCAAACGTACAAATTGTCTTCTGTCTAAGCGCCCTTGTATCATGTCGTCCCCCCAAAATACGCTTTTCGCTCGGGTCCATTCCTTCATGCAGCCAAGCTCATAAGTTACCCTACACTCCGCTTATACTTTCAATGACAGTTCGATTGTAGAATCGTAGGGTCCTCCCAAGGCTTCCAGAAACGCCGCGCTGTCATAGCCATCTATGTGCCCAAGACGCGTATAGCTCCAACTATTTGAAGCATAGAAGAACGAAATCTGCTTTCCCTGATAAAGCACGATGTCGCCTGTTGAAGTAGACATCTGCTCGTCGGCCGTGGGCAGGCTTTGTGGTAATCCACCAATCATTTCAAAGCCGCCATATTCGTGCAGGCTTACCTCTATAGAGCCTTCCTGCAGAAGCGCCACTAACTCCGCCGTTGCCACGTTGTCTTCAAGCGTGGCCTCAAGCGTTGTATCCCCCGCGGTAATAAGCAAGACCTTGGATTCCGAGGCTCCTTGCTCGCTGCTTGCGAATGCGATGGTTTGCTCGCTGCTTGATTCTGCGGCTGCTTGCTCATTGTTCGCTTCTGCAGCAGCTTGCGTGTTGCTTGCTTCAGAAGATTCTTGCTCGGTACTTGATTCCACAGCTCCTTGTGCGCTACTCGATGAAGCTGGACCTTGCCCACCTGCACAAGCAGTAAGAAGCAGCACTAAAACACTCAGAACAATACCTGTTGCAATCTTTTTCATACGCCTTCTTTTCTCCGGGTCCTTATCAAGAAGCGGGCATTTTTCGCGGCCAAGCTAAGCGCTTTCACGAAGCTTTACGCCAAGTATTCCTTAAAGAAAGATTCCAGCTTGTCGAAAGGAATCGCGTCTTTGCCACCGCCGTCATACAAATCGGTATGGGTGGCGCCTTCGATAATCACAAGTTCCTTATTGTCGCCCTGCAACAGCTCAAAGGCCCCCTCGCTAAAGTAACGCGAATGGGCTTTTTCACCGTGGATAAGCAGAACTGCGTTGTCGATTTCTCCTGCCATGGTAAGAATGGGCTGATTGATTAAGGACATGGTTCCCGTGACGTTCCAACCATCGTTAGAATTGCCCGAGCGTTCGTGGTAACCGCGGTCGGTCTTGTAGTAGGCATGGTAGTCAGCCACAAAATCCGGCGCATCTTCGGGCAGCGGGTCGACTACCCCACCGCCGCGCGCATAGGTGCCGCTCGCATAATCTTCCGTACGCTGCTTTGCCCAGGCAGCACGCTGTTCTGCACGTGCTTCTTTGGTGTCGGCGCTGCCGAAATAACCTTCACGGGCGATGCGCGTCATGTCGTACATGGTCGATGCTACCGTTGCCCTAATGCGCGGGTCGAGTGCAGCTGCGTTTATGGCCATACCACCCCAACCACAGATGCCGATAATGCCAATTGCACTAGCTTCGACATCGTCGCGACAGGACAGATAATCAACAGCAGCTAAGAAGTCTTCGGTATTAATATCGGGCGATGCCACAAAGCGAGGCTGACCTCCAGATTCGCCAGTGTAGGACGGGTCGAAAGCAATAGTCAAAAAGCCGCGTTCGGCCATGGCTTGGGCATACAAGCCGCTTGATTGTTCCTTGCATGCGCCGAAAGGCCCGCTTACTGCCAACGCCGCCAGCTTACCCGTTGCACCCTTGGGTTTGTAAAGGTCAGCTGCCAGCGTAATGCCGTAGCGATTATGAAAAGTTACTTTTTCATGGTCCACCGCTTCACTTTGCGGAAACACCTTGTCCCATTCCTGTACTAGATTCAATACTTCTTCCTGCATGCCTGTTCCTTTCTCAATACGTTTGATTATCTCGATATCAAAAATCCTTATTCATTGCACCACTTTGTTTTACGATGCGAGATGCTTGATTACTTTTGCGGGCACGCCGCCAACCACCGTGTTAGCTTCCACATCTTTGGCGACAACCGCACCTGCCGCAAGCACGGCACCGTCACCAATGCTTACCCCTGGCAAAATGGTGCAGTTTGCGCCAATCCACACATCCTTGCCAATATGCACAGGCAAGGGCAAAAGGTTTGCACGCTGTGCCGGATCCATGTTGTGGTTAAGCGTGGCAATGACGCAGTTGTGCCCCACAAGCGAACGCTCGCCAATATAGATACCCCCCTGGTCTTGGAAGCGACACCCCGAATTAATAAACACGCCTTCGCTCAGATGCGTATTCACGCCGCAGTCTGTCGTAAAGGGCAGGAACATCCCCACCCCTTCGGGCAGTTCGTAACCGAAAAGTTCTTCGAGCTGACTGCGCACATCGGACAAGCTGGTGAACTGGGCATTCATCCGCGATGTAATACGCATGGCACGTTCAGAAAGCCCTGTCATAATCTGGTGCATTTCGCTTCCTGCCACGCATTCTTCGCCCGCATTCATGCTAGCAACAAAGCGGTCTATCTGATCTTGCGACAAGTCCTTGACGTCTTCGTACATGCTGACCCCTTCTCCTATGTGCCCAAACTTTTTTCTTACAAACGATTATTGCGACTTCACAGTTTCATTTCCAATACTTATAATTTATATCCTTATATGCTTTTTGGGCATGGAGGTACCGTATGGAATTACGCACGCTCAAATACTTTCTTGCAGTTATCGAAGAGGGTAACATCAGCAATGCCGCGAAGGCCCTGCACCTGACCCAGCCCACCCTTTCGCGCCAGCTGGCTTCGCTCGAAGACGAACTCGGTCGCCAGCTTTACTCGCGCACCCACAAGGGCATCCAACTCACCGAGGCTGGCATCATTTTGCAGCGCCACGCTGAATCAATCGTTGCCCTTGCTGAAAAGGCTGAAGAAGACATGAAGATGCCTGGTGATTCGGTCAGTGGTCCGGTTCACATCGGAGCAGGCGAAACCAAGCTCATGGGTCTGCTTGGCCAGGCTATGAAACGCGTGCGTGAAGAACACCCTGGTGTCACCTTCGAAATCTACTGTGGAGCAAGTGCCGACCTCAAGGACGACCTGGTGCGTGGCTTTTGCGACATCTTACTGGAATGCGAACTACAAGCCCACGCAAAGTTTAACGTTATGCGCCTGCCCGTTACCGACCGCTGGGGCGTACTCACGCGTGCCGACAGCGACCTCGCGAAAAAGAAAGGCATAACACGCGAAGACCTTCTTGGACGTCCCATTATTTCGTCGCGCCAAGGGAAGAAAGCTATCCTCAACCAATGGCTAGGAGAAGTGGCCGACAAGCTTGACATCGTTGCCGTCTACAATCTTCCCCTCAACGGCAAATACCTTGTTCAACAGGGGCTTGGAGACATGCTTACCTACGAAGAACTCTTCACGCCATCGAAAGAAAACGGTCTCGCATT
>CAJOJB010000070.1 GCA_905234635.1 uncultured Eggerthellaceae bacterium
AAACATGTCGAGGTCGACGTGCTCTTCGATAGCCTCTGCAACGCCATCAAGGAATTCGTCGGCCGTTTGTGTTTCTATGGCAGTTACCAAGCCCAGATGCCTGTCTGCCAACTTCATGCGGTCGTCGTTGGGAATGGCACCAATAACAGGAACGCCGCAGTAGTGTTCGATGGTTTCGCGCAGGCGCGCTTCATGGCGCGGGTTGCCCACACGATTCGCAATAACGCCTGCAATGTGCACATGAGGGTCGAAGTGAATACAGCCCAGTACAAGTGCTGCGGTCGTGCGCGTCATGCGAGTAACATCCAGGACAAGGATGACGGGCGTGGACGTTTGCTTGGCAACTTCGGCAGAAGAACTGCTACCCTGCAAGTCCGATCCGTCATAAAAACCCATGGCACCTTCAATAATGCCAATGTCAGCCGCGTTGGCCGCTTCACAAAGCACCGCGTTCATGTCTTGCTGTGTCATGAAAAAACTGTCCAAGGTGCGACTTGGCTTTCCTGAAGCAAGGGAATGCCAGCCTGGATCAATATAGTCTGGTCCCTTTTTGTAGGGCTGAACGTTGAGCCCTCGATTTTTGAGCGCCCGCGCAATACCCGACGTAATAACCGTCTTGCCACATTTGCCATAGAGCGCAGCAATCATCACCCGCGGGTAGGCGAGGTATGTCCCGTCCATAAATCTGACCCCAGAAGTGTCCCGCTGCCTTAGTACGGGCAGCGGAACACATATACCGAGAGAGTGGGCGAAATCTTACACGCAGCCAGTCGGCTTCATGAGGCCAGCGATTTTGCAAGCTCCCTTGCCCGGGCCGCTGGGGAAAAGCTCGTAGATTTCAGCGTTCGAAAGGCCGGTGTCCTTGAGCATCTTGCGCACCATAGGAGCAGTACCGAAGTCGGCATAGTACTGGCGCAAATAGTTGATAATCTCCCAGTGCTTGTCGGTCAGTTCAACTTCTTCGGTTTCAGCCAGCTTGTGAGCTACTTCTTCGTCCCACTGACTTGCGTCCTCCAAGAAGCCGTCTTCGTCGAGTTCCAGAGCGCGATCGCCTACTTGTAATGTTGCCATCTTTCTCTCCTTTTAACGTTTCCTACACTTCAATTTATGTATCCTACCACCGTTTTGGCGGCACAATAACCTTTGTTACTCGGCTGCTTCTTCGGCGGCTTTGGCAGCTTCTTCTTCCGCCTTGCGGCGCGCTTCCTCTTCGGCCGCTATACGAGCCTCTTCAGCTTCGCGCGCAGCCTTTTCAGCCTTGGCAGCTTCAACGGCTTCTTCCATTTCAGCAGCCTTCTGGGTTTCGGCTGCTTCGCGCGTAGCTTCAGAGAAGGCGACGGCTGCAGGCTGAGCAATACCTTCACGCAAGGTAAGCACGAAAGCGCCAATGGCAAAGGTGCCAGCAATAACCATGATCTCGTTGGGATGCGGAACGTAGTCAATGATTTCGCCAAAGCTGTTGGGCACAAAGCCAGCCAACACGAAGTTGATGCCCTTGTCCATCCAGCAACCCAAGAAGATGCACAGCAGTGCAACAATGAGCAGCTCGCGGGTCTGACGCCATTTCTTCACCAGCAGAATAACAATGCCAATAACAATAAGCACGGCAGCAGCCCACATGAAGGGCACGAGCTGGTTATGACCATGCACGCCAAACAGGATGTAAGCCAGCGGTTCAGTGTGGTGAGGACTATTGCCATAGAATGCCGTGAATACTTCCAGCAGGAAGAAGAAGACATTCGCAAGGATGGCATAGGCCACGGTCTTGGCGATGGTGTCTACCGCTTTGTCGGAAATCTTATAGTCGGTGAACTTGCCCATGATGAAAGAAATGAGCAGCAGCAAGGCAGGGCCAGCCGCAAAAGCCGAAGCCAGGAAGCGGCAGGCTACGATGGCGCTCGCCCAGAAGGGGCGGCCCACGTTGCCGCAATAAATAAAGGCGGTAACCGTGTGGATGCTAATGGCCAGAGGAATGGCAATAATAGCCAGCACGTGCACCCAGTGGGCAGGTTTGGTGCCCTTGCGTTCCGCCGCAATAGACGTCCAGCCAATAATAATATTCACAAGCAAGTAGCTGGAAAGCACCACCATGTCCCAGAACAAGATTGAATGGGGCGTGGGATACAAAATCACGTTAAAGAGGCGGGCCGGATAACCAACGTCAACAACAACGTTGAGCAGGGCAACGAGCACGGCCGCCACAGCCATGAATTCGCCAAAGATAATGACTGGACCATATTCTTTGTAGTCGTGCAGGTAGAGCGGAATGGCCACCATAACGCCCGACGCTGCCACGCCTACAAAGAAGGTGAATTGCGCAATATACAGACCCCAGTTTACGTCTTGGCTCATGCCGGTTAATTGAAGGCCGTTCACCAGCTGATTGATGTAGGCCAGCACGCCAACACCAATAAGCACCAACAGGGCAAGCAGCCAGCCGTAGTAGAGCTTAGAACCCTTGAATACCTTTTCTAGCATGCCTACTCACCCCCTTCCATGAGCAGGTCTTCTTCAAACAGAGGGCCTTCGTCATTTGTAAAGCCATTCGTATAAAGCATACTGTCGTCAAAGATGTAGTACACGTTTGGACCCGTGCCCAATTCCACCCTGCGGCGGATGGAGAAGGCCTGGGAAAGCACCTGACGAATTTCACTGTTTTCGTCGGTCAGGTCGCCGAAGGTGATGCAACCATAGGCTGCCTGCACGCACACCGGCACCGAACCTTTGTCGATGAGTTCATAGCACAGGGTGCACTTTTCAACGACGCCCTTGCTGCGCGTGGGATAGCCCGGATTCATGTCATTCTTGTCCACATAGGGACGCGGATCCATGAAGTTAAAGCTACGCGCACCATAGGGACAGGCCGACATGCAGAAGCGGCAACCGATGCAGCGATGATAGTCCATCATCACAATGCCGTCGGGGCGCTTGAAGGTGGTCTGCGTGGGGCACACGCGCACGCACTGCGGGTCGGTGCAGTGGTTGCACATAACCGGGTAGGCATACGACGCCGTTTTTTCGTCCACATAGTTGCTGGCAATGTCGCTGAATGCTTCTTCGTAGCTTTGCGTCCAGATCCAGTCCATGGATTTCTTCGGGTCGTCAATCTTGGGCACGTTGTGGTAGCTGTGGCATGTCGCAATAATGGTGTCGATGAATTCCTGGCCACCCAAGGCGTCGAGCATGCTAACGTTAATAGCAAGGCCGTACTGCTTGTTTTCAATGCCCTGGAATTCGGACGCCAGCTGGCTGTTCTTCACTTCTTCAAGCGTGCAGCCATTGAGGGCAAACAGGCCCGTTGCGCAGGCAAGGGCGCCCGCCTTTACGAAGTTGCGCCTGGTCAGGGAGCGTTCAGAATGCTGTTGCATAGTCATTATTCCTGCCCCCCTTCAACCAATGCCAAGAAGTCTTGATACAAGGCTTCGTTCGATTCGCTTTCGCGCCACAGACCAAAGGAATTGTGGCAGTCCCAGCAATAGGGTTCGACACCTTCATAGGTGTGGCACTTGTCGCAAAATTCTTCTGGATTGGAATGGCAAGTGAGGCAGCTGTCGTCGAGGCTCTTTTCGTACTGCTTGCCGTCGGTGGCGGTGTAGATGATGTCGCCATGGCGCACCACGTCGTTGCGCCACGAGTCAAGCAGCTGCATATGGGACTTCTTCATGAATTCCGTGTCTTCAATGCACGTGCGTTCTTCAAGGCTGTTGATAACGAGTGTGTTGTAGTCCAGTTCCAACGGCGCCTTCGGACTGATTGCGTTCGCCGCAAACGGAAGGAGTGCGAGCACGCAGAACACAACGACGAAGGCTATGATTCCTGTCTTTTTCATTTAGGCTGCTCCCCCCTCTCCGTTTTCGAGGCCTGCAATGGCAGCCACCGCGTCCGCGATTTCCTTGTCCTTGCGCGCGCTCGGAAGTTCTTCCTGGCGCAGGTTCATGGTGCGATGGTCGTTTTCGTCCAGCACGAGGGCGTTGCCTACCAGTTCGTGGGTGCCCACAATGCCCACGCCAGGGTTCCAGTAGTCCATGAGCGCTGGCATGGCCGCGCGGTCGATGGCGCAAATGTTGGCAACCATGTTCACGCCAAAGCGGTCAACCACACTGCGGACTGCTTCTGCGCGGGGGAAGCCGCCGCGCATGCGCAGTTCCATGTTTTCGCCTGCGTTCAGGCCCGAACCACTACCGCAGCACAGCGTCTTTTCACGGATGGTTTCGTCAGGCATTTCGTAGAAGTGATTGCACGTGTTTTTGATAATGTAGCGCGGCTCTTCCAGAATGCCCATGCCACGCGCCGTATTGCAGGAGTCGTGGAAGGTAACAACCCAGTCGTCGTTGCGGGACGGGTCGAGCTTGATCTTCTTGTTGAAAATGAGGTCGGCCGTGAATTCAACCATGTGCACCATCTTAGTAGATGCCGCATTTTCAAATACGGTACCCGTAATGGGCGAAACGGGCTGCTCGAGGAAGTCCGCCGGGCCGTTCCAGGTATCCATGTATTGCTGCATGAGGCGCCACATATGGCCGCACTCGCCACCCAGAATCCACTTCACGCCCAGGCGTTCCGCTTCGGCGTAGATCTTGGAATTCAGGCGCTTGGCCATTTCGTTGCTGGTAAAGAAGCCGAAGTTGCCGCCTTCCGAAGCATAGGTGGAAAGCGTATAGTCCAGCCCCAGGTGTTCGAGCAACATGATGTAGCCCATGAAGGTGAAGGTGCCCGGTTCGGCGAACAGGTCGCCCGAAGGGCACACGAGCAAGATTTCAGCACCCTTGCGGTTGAAGCTGGGTTCGAAATGGTGGCCCGTTACTGTTTCCAGGTCGTCCATCATGAATTCGACGTTGTCCAGGATGGCGGGCGGAGTCAGGCCCACGTGGTTGCCGCGCATGTAGCAGTTTTCAACGGGCCCGGCGATCCAGTCGGTGTTCAAGCCGAGCAGGTTCAACAGCTCGCGGCCCATGATGGTAATTTCTGCCTGGTCGATGCCATAGGGGCAGAAAGCCGAACAGCGACGGCATTCCGTGCACTGATAGAAGTAATACCACCACTCTTTAATAACGTCTTCAGTTAGGTCGCGCGCACCCACCAGGCTGCCGAAGGCGCGCCCTGCACGGGTGAAGTAGCGCTTGTAGACCGAGCGCAGCAGTTCGGCGCGCAGCACGGGCATATTCTTCGGATCGCCCGTGCCCATATAGAAGTGGCACTTGTCGGCGCAGGCACCACAACGTACGCACACGTCCATGAACAGTTTGAACGAGCGATACTTTTCAAGACGGTCCGCCATACCCTGAAGGATAATTTCCTTCCAGTTTTCGGGCAGGCCCCAGTCTTCGTCGGACGCCGACCACTTGTGGGCATTCGGCATACCGACGGTTTCAAGCTTTTCGGGCTTAACCGCATGGCAGAACATACCGTCTTTGAATTCGGTCTTGGTGTCCATCCAGCCTTCAGGTGGAAGGGAAAAATCGAAGTCCAGCATTTCTGTGCGATTCGGTAACTTAGCCATAACTAACCCTCCGAATCTTCCGTGGACGCTGCGCCTGCAGCAGCACCGCCCGCCTCAGCATCGCCCGCGCCTTCCGGCTCTGCGGGTTCTTCTTCCTTCTTATGCTCGTAGTCGAGCGGCAAGCCCAGCGCCTGCATCTTTTCCCAGTTCTCTTCCTCGTACTCTTCGTAGGTGTGCTTCTTCACCTCGTAGTTCCAGGGATTCACGTGGCGCACTTCGCGGCTGTTGTTGGCCATATTGCGCGTGGGCGAAAGGAAGATACCGCCCGCATGCATAAGCTTTGACCAGGGGAAATAAACCAGCAAACAGCACACCAGGAAAACATGAATATAGAAAATGGGTTCGGTAACCGTTGCCTGGGGCGTGAAGCGCACGAGCCCCAGCGTGAGTTCCTTGACCGCCGACATGTCCACCTTGGTGAAGTAACGCATGATAATGCCAGCCAGGGCAATACCAAACAAAAGCACCAGGGGGAAATAGTCGATAGTTTGCGAAATATAGCGAATGCGCGGCACCACCACGCGGCGAATGAACAGGAAGGTAATGCCCGCCACAATGCCCAGGTCCGTAAGGTAGAGAACGGGCAGGCCAATTTGGAACATGCCGTCAAGACCTTCGAGGGCGGTAATCCACGCCGGAATAGGATCGAGGAACAAACGGAAATGGCGCAGCACAATAATGAGCATGGACCAGTGGAAGACCAGAGCAAACAGCCATAGCCACTTAGCCGAGCCAATGGCGATGCCGTCGTCGGTTTTTTCAGTTGATGCGTTGCGGAACAGCGAACGGAAGAACAACACTTCCAAGGCCATCCTGCCAACGACGCCCGCCTTCGAAGATGGATTGTCCAGCTTGTTTTGCTTAATCCACGGCAGGCTCTTTTCCTGGCCAGCCGTAGTGGGAATGCGGAACGGAACCGCAGAACGGCCCCAGTTAAGAATGCGGATAATAAAGCCCACAACAAAGGCAGCAAACGCGAAATAGGGAATAATAACCCCAAACAGCGTATACAGCGAAAGCGGACCGGTTCCCACCCACGCGATACACACGAGCGCCACAACGGTGAGGAGGGGTACGGCGATTCTCATCTTACAACCCCCCTGCCTTTGCGTACGACTCGCTATTGAGTTTTTCGAGCATGTCGTTCCTTTTCTTCAGTTCTTCAAGTGCGATCGCGCCGAGCTTTTCGCGCGACTGCACGAACACGTCGAAGGTGTACAGCAGGCACTGATCCGCGCGCTTCAGCGCTTCGGCCTGCTCTTCTTCGCTGGGAAAGAGGGCGCTTGCCTGCTGTGCCACCAGGTTGCGCAGCTGTAGGAAGCAGTCGAGGGAAATGGAAGGCGCCGTCGTGCGCAGGGCGAACAGCCTGGCCAGGTCGTCCATTTCCTTCGAAGCGGCCGCTTCCCCTTCGCCGGTGACGACGAACGAGACCACGGCGTTTGCCGCGTTGTTCACGTGGTATGCGGCAGGATTGACGAAACGCGCGTTGCTGGCGTTTTGCGCCAGCGCGGCATCGCCCGCGAACGGGTCGATCAGCGTACGCCATTGTGCAGCGATTGACTCTATCGTGGAAGCAGATGCCATGCCACGATGCCCCCTTCTCATGCGCTCCCGGGCAGGTGCAGCGTGCCGACCGCCCGGGAGCCTTCCCTTACTTGGAGCGATGCGCCTATTCAGGCGGCGCGACCTTGCCCTTCAGGGCAACGAAGGTCGTGGTGATGTAGAGGTACTCGACCTTGTCTTCAGCGGCAAGCTCCTTCACCGCCAGGTCGACCGCGCCCTTGCGCTCGTTGATGGCAGCGGCAATTTCCTTGCTCTTGGCCTTTTCAACGGTGTCGAGATAAGCAAGAACAGCTTCCTTGATCTTCGGATCTGCGGGGCCCTTGTCCATGGTTTTCCTCCTTGAATCCTTCTCCTTAT
>CAJOJB010000071.1 GCA_905234635.1 uncultured Eggerthellaceae bacterium
GACACCGAAAGTTACGGTCGTCATCATTATCATTCCGAAAACCACAGGATCAACGCCAACACGCTGCATTACGGGAAGCAAAATCGGCGTTAGTATCAGGGCAATAACCGTAGTTTCCATGAAACAGCCGCATAACAATAAAAACAAAACGACAAGGAATAATAAAAGCGTCGGGTTTGACGTTATCGAAACAAGGCCGGAAGCTATTGCTGTCGTGAGATTGTCAAAAACTATTCCGTAACCGAAAACGCCTGAGAAACATAAAATAATCGTTATGACCGTGATGTCTTTTACGGAGTCTTTTAACGTCTGGATTAAAACCTGCCATGTAAGCTCACGGTATATCACAGTCCCTACGAAAATTGCATAAGCACACGCAAAAGCCCCTGATTCGGAAGGGCTCATGATTCCGAAACGTATCAGGATAATAAGCAATATCGGGAACATTAACGCCCATATTGACGAAAGAATCTCGCGGCCTATCTCAGCAAGCGAAGCCGGCTTGTCGTGTTCGGGCTTATAGCCGAGGTAATGTGCAGATAAACTCGTAGCTGTCATTAACAGAGCCATCATTAACAGCCCCGGGACCCAGCCGGCCATGAATAAATCCCGTAAATTATCAGTCCCATTGACGGCGGAATCGTAGCGACAATCAAACCCGATAATCCGTTCACAGCAGCCGACCAGCCTTTTGCATAGCCCAAGCGCGTCATTTCGGGCCCTAAAATCCTCGTTTCCATTGCCGCGTCCGCCACTGCCGAACCCGAAACTCCTCCCATCAGAGTTGACATTACGCACGAAACCTGACCGATATTTCCCCACATGTGCCCAGTCAGAACATTAGCGAGCCTCATCAGACGTTTCGTTATTCCGGTGGCGTTCATTAAGTTTCCGGCAAGAATGAAAAGAGGTATCGCCAGCATGGTGAAACTTTGTGTCGTTGAAATTGATTTTTGGACAAGTATGCTCATCGGAAGGGATTTCATGATGAAGAACGAAAAGCCCGAAATTCCGATTGCAAAGGCCACGGGCATTCCCAAAATCAGAAATACTAAAAAAATAAATATCGCTGTTGCCATGATTTATTTCTTCCCCCATTCCGAAACCGGCGTTTTTATTGAAGCTATGAGATTTATCGCCGTGTTTATGAACATCAGGAAAGCCCCGGCAGGAACGCATGACGTAACCCAAGCGTATGAAATGTTCAGCGTCGTTATCATCCTGCGAGAGTAGCCCTTAGCGTACTGATAACCATAAAAAACGAGGACGGCAAGAAATACAAGAATTATAATCTTAAAGATAATATCAAGAAATTTCTGCATTGATTTCGGCAGCATTTTAACGAACATGTCAACGCCGATTAAGCCTGTCGTGCGGATTGCAATGTCGCCGCCCAAAAAGCACATCCACGCGAACATTACCAGAGCGGCATCCTGTGCCCAGTTAATCGGATAGCCAAAGGTGCGCGTCAGTGCCGAAATGAACACGAGCAGCGTTATCCCCGCAAGCAATAAAAGCGCAAGCCATTGTTCAAACGCGCAGAATTTATTATAAAAATTTTTCATATAAAAAAATTTCCCCTTGATTTAACAAATAAAAAACGGGAGTCTTCCGTAAAAGCCCTCCCGTCATATTCTTTCAAAAAATTAAAGTCCTGCTTCCCCGTAAATCGCCTTGCGGAGATCCGTCCAGCCAAGCTCAGCGTATGCTGCCTCTGCCGCTTTCTTGAACTCGTTTTTATCGACCTGGGTAATTGTCATGCCGTTGTCAATTAAAACTTTTTCGAGATCGGCCTGAGCTGCTTCAATCTGACGTGCATTGGCAACACCATTGTTGTAGCAGGCTTCAAGAATGATTTTCTTGTATTCGTCAGGGAGCTTTGAGAACCATGCTTCGCCGCAGACAAGGCAGTTGAAAAGGTTTATATGTTCGGTTTTCGTTACGTATTTGCAGACCTCGTAAATATGCGTTGACACAGCCGAAGTGTACTGGACTTCGCAAGCGTCAATCATCTTTGTCTGAATGGCGTTATAAACTTCCGACCACGCGATGTTGTACGGAGTTGCTCCCATTGCTTTTATTGAAGCGTTGTAAGGTGCCGCGCCCGGGGTGCGGGTAACTACGCCTTTCAAGTCCGCAGGAGTTTTGATTTCTTTGTTCTGCATGAAAGACCTTGCGCCGTCATAGTAATTGAAGCACAAAATCCTGAGCCCTTGGTCAACAAGCTCGTCAGTCCATTTTTTGAAAGTCGCGGTGTTGATGACTTTAAGGCCGGCATCATAATTGTCAACGAAATAAGCCATGTTGAAAATTCCGATGTCTTTCACGTAATTTGACATTCTTCCCGCGTCGCTGAGAATTGCAACTCCTATTCCCGCGATTGCCTGGTCGATCATGTCTTCCTCGCCGCCAAGCTGTGATGAGGGGTAAATCCCATGATTTCGTTAGCGGCAGCTTGAAGTCCGGCGTAAATCATTGACGTTTCGGTCTGGGTCGTTGAAATTTTCAGCTCAAACGTTTCCGCCATGACGGACGGGCAGACAGCAATGCTCAATGCCAAAGCAAAGACAATGACTCCGAAAAGTTTTTTCATTATGAAAAAATCCTCCTGATAAAAAATTTGATTTTGAGAAAATATTTAATTATTGAAATTTTAGCTTAAAAAAGTTTTCTTGTACACTTTTCATTAATAGTTTTGAAGAAATGAGGAGTCAGGGGTTACTCTTTATTTTTTCAATGAAAGAAAATAAACCGCAATTAAAATCACAAGCCCTGTCACCGTCGTTGCCGGCCATACCGTAAGGCACAGGACGCCCGAAACCGCAAGCAGGACGCGCATTAAAAGATTAAGCGGCGTTTTCAAGTAGCCCATCCACATTCCAGCAAACGCGAACACGGCACCTGTTCCGCTTATTAAAGCCCAGCCTATCTGAGCCCATGAACCCTGTATTAAAAGTCCCGGGTCGTAGCAGAACGCGAACGGAACAACGTAAGCTAAAAATCCTAACTGCATTGCCTGAAATCCTGTTTTGTTAGGATTGGAGTCGGCAATCGAACTCGCCGCGTAAGCCGCCAATGCAACTGGAGGAGTTATGTTCGAGATTATCGCGTAATAGAACACAAACATATGTGCCGCTATCGGAGGAAAGCCCAATTTAACCAAAATCGGAGCGCCAAGAGCCGCCGCTAAGATATAAGCTCCCGTCGTCGGAAGTCCCATGCCCAAAAGTGTCGCTATGAGCATGACTAAAATTAAAGCCAACAAAGGCATGTTTCCGGCAAATGAAATTACAAAGCCGACCAATTTTCCGCCGATTCCCGTCAGCGAAACTGCGCCCAAAACTATTCCGGCTGTGGCGCACGCCACGCATACTAACGGAATACCCCTCGCGCCCTGTTCGATAGCGTCAATAAGATCTCTCGTGTTCATGCCCGGATTGAAATACGAGGCTATGAGCATGTAAGCCATGACTATCACGAACTGGATGCCGGGCTTGACGTTTCCTGCAAGCTCAGGTTTCAGCGTGAACAAAATCCCAAGGCCAAGCGAAATGAACGCGACTATGAAAGCCATGGCCTTCTGGATTTTGATGGTGGCATCCAATTCTTCGGGGCTTAAGTCGGGGTTGCCCTTCAAGCCAAAGGCTACACAGGGGTCGTCCGCGTAGGTTTCAAGTGCGAAGCTGCGCAAGGGTCCCAAGTCTATACCGTAGGTGTCTTCCAGGATAGACAAATTGCCATAGCGCGCACAAATGCGTACCGCGTGTGCCACACTGCCGGGCTGCCCCAGGGCCGCACCCATCCACAGCACGTCGTGGTTGCCCCACTGGATGTCTAAGTTGGGCCATGCAGCCAGTGCGTCCATGACCTTGTCGGGTTCGGGCCCGCGGTCGTAGATGTCGCCCACCATATGCAGGTGAGTACCTTCGGGCGTATTGCGCAGAATACGCGCAAAGGTCTCGTAATTGCCGTGAATATCGGAAACAAAAAGTTCCATGACGCCTCCTTGAAACCAAGCTCATGCTATTGTACTTTACGAGATGAATTTACGCTGATTGTGCACGGTATGCCAATGGAAATAATCGAGATTACCGACCTGCAAGACGAACGAGTGGTCGCATTTGCGCATCTTACTGAAGCGCAGCTGCGCAATCGGCTCGAACCCGAACTGGGTATATTTATTGCAGAAAGCCCCAAGGTTATTCAGCGCGCTCTTGATGCGGGCGTAGAAGCCGTCTCATTTCTTACTGAATATAACAAGCTTAACCTGGTAGAGCCGCTGGTACAGCAGGCCCAGACACAACAAGCCCAGGCAGAACAGGCTCAGGCACAGCAGAACCAAGCGCAGCAGGCCACAGTGCAGCGGCTGGGCGCGCAAAAAGGGGCCGCATCAATACCAGTTTATACCGGTGATTCAGGTCTGCTTGCGCAGCTGACGGGCTACGAGCTGACCCGCGGGGTGCTCTGTGCCATGCGCAGGCCTGCTTTGCCACAGCTCGATACCTTGCTCGCAACAAGCAGGGGTGGGCTGCCCGCGCGCCGTGTGGCCGTATTGGAATCTATCGTTGACCATACGAACGTGGGGGCCTTGTTTAGAAGTGCGGCAGCCTTAGGAATTGACGCTGTGTTGGCAACTCCTACCTGCTGTGATCCGCTCTACCGTCGCTGTGTGCGCGTATCTATGGGTACGGTGTTCCAGGTTCCATGGACGCGCATTGGGCAAACCGCGGCGGACTGGCCGGGCGTGGGTATGCAACAGCTTAAACAGGCAGGCTTTAAAACGGTTGCCTTGGCCTTGTCCGATTCAGCAATTCCAATAGACGCTCCAGAACTTGCTAGCGAGGAACGTTTGGCGTTGGTTCTGGGTACTGAAGGTGACGGTCTGGCGCAAGCTACCATTGCGTCATGCGACTATGTCGCCAAGATTCCCATGCGCGCAGGAGTAGACTCCTTAAATGTCGCTGCCGCGAGTGCGGTGGCATTCTGGCAGCTGCGTGCACGATAGATTGAATGGGGACAGGGGTACCGTCCCCATTCAACATTCAACCCACTCAATTTCTTAACGATTAGATGACGAAGATATGCAGTGTTAGCACTCGTATGGCGAGAGTGCTAACATTACGTACATTACATAATCTAAGCGTCTATGACGAACATTATTCGTAAGCGCAAAGTTAAGAGAGTAGGGATAGGCATGTCATTCGATAAGTTTACCGACAAGGCGCGAAAAGTCCTGGTCATTGCCCAAGACGAAGCGCGAAATTTGAAGCAACCCTATGTGGGAACCGAACATATTCTGCTTGCACTCATTAAGGAAGGCGACGGTCTTGCTGCCCAGGCCTTGGAACGTTTGCAGGTGAATTATGACGACGTGGTAAAAACTATTCAAGAAACCGTGCAAATCGACCCTGAAGCCGACGTTTCGGGCCATCTTGGTTTTACGCCGCGCGTGAAGCGTGTGCTGGAAAACAGCCTGCGTGAAGCCATGCAGATGGGGCAGAGCTATATTTCCACCGAGCATCTGTTGCTGGGTATCGTGCGCGAAAATGACGGCACGGCCATCGAAGTCCTGAGCAAGCTGGGAACTTCGGGCGACGCCGTGCGCTCGGCCCTCAACGACCTGGTGGGACAGTCGCCGGTAATGGCTGGTCAGCGCGGTTTTGATACACCCATGGCGGGCACGAATATGCTCGACGAATACGGCACCGAATTGACCAAAAAGGCCCTCGACGGCAAGCTTGACCCTGTCATTGGGCGCGCGGGCGAAATCGAGCGTATGATGCAAGTACTGTGCCGCCGCCGCAAGAATAATCCCCTTATCATTGGCGAACCCGGCGTAGGCAAGACGGCCGTGGTGGAAGGCCTGGCGCAGCTTATTGCGTCCAATCAGGTGCCCGATATTTTGCGCGGACGTCGCATTTTCACGCTCGATGTGTCTGGCCTGGTGGCTGGCAGTAAATACCGCGGTGAATTCGAAGAACGCTTAAAGAAGTGCATTAAGGAAGTTATCGATGCGGGCGACATTATCCTGTTCATCGACGAACTGCACACCGTTATTGGTGCGGGTTCGGCCGAAGGTTCTATCGATGCGGCTGCTATTTTGAAGCCACCGCTGTCCCGTGGTGAAATCCAGATTATTGGTGCCACCACGCTTGACGAATATCGCAAGCATATTGAAAAGGACGCTGCCCTCGAGCGTCGTTTCCAGCCTATTACTATTGGCGAGCCGAACGAAGAGCAGTCAATCCGCATTATGGAAGGCTTGCGCGAACGGTATGCCACCCACCATCACGTGGAATTTACCGACGAAGCCTTGGCTGCGGCCGTACAGCTTTCCGACCGTTACATTCAGGACCGCTTCCTGCCCGACAAGGCTATTGACGTGCTTGACGAAGCGGGCGCGCGCATGCGCATTCGCAACATGACGCTGCCGCCTGAACTTTCGGGCATCGACGAAAAATTGCGTGAAGTGCGCATGAAGAAGGAAGCGGCTATCGCAGGCCAGGACTTCGAAGAGGCGGCCAAGCTGCGTGACGAAGAAACCAAGCTGCGTGAAGAACGCGCGGAAGCCGAAAAGAAGTGGGAAGAAGAATCTTCCAAGGACGTCCATAAAGTAAGTGCCGAAGACATTGCCGACGTTATTTCTATGACCACGGGCGTGCCCGTGTCTGACTTAACCGAAGCAGAAACTGAAAAACTTTTGCGTATGGAAAAGGTTTTGCATGACCGCGTCATTGGCCAGGACGAAGCGGTGACGGCTGTGTCTAAGGCTATCCGTCGTAGCCGCTCTGGCCTGAAAGACCCCAAGCGCCCGGCAGGTTCGTTTATCTTCCTGGGCCCTTCGGGCGTGGGCAAGACCGAACTTTCGAAGGCGCTTGCGGAATTCTTGTTCAACAGCGAAGATGCCCTGCTTTCCTTTGATATGAGCGAATACATGGAAAAGCACACGGTGTCGCGCCTCATCGGTTCGCCTCCGGGCTATGTGGGCTATGACGAAGGTGGCCAGCTGACCAAGGCCGTGCGCCAGCGCCCCTATTCGGTGGTGCTCTTCGACGAAATCGAAAAGGCGCATCCCGACGTGTTCAATATCCTGCTCCAGATTTTGGAAGAAGGCCGTCTGACCGACGGGCAGGGCCGCAGCGTGGACTTCCGCAATACGGTTATTATCATGACGTCCAACGTGGGCGCGCGTGACATTGCCCAGAGTGCTCCCATTGGTTTTGGCACCGATAACGACGGCCTGTCCGACAAGGAAATCAAGAGCCGCGTCATGAGCGAACTGAAGAAGCTCTTCCGTCCTGAATTCCTCAATCGCGTCGACGAAGTCATCGTGTTCAAGAGCCTGACCAAGGAAGAAATCGGCGAAATTGTCCAGCTGATGGTATCTGATTTGCGCGACCGCCTGATCGCTATGAATATGACGATTAACGTGAGCGAAGCCGCGAGCGAATACATTGCCAGTGAAGGCACCGACACTACCTTTGGTGCGCGCCCGCTGCGCCGCGCTATTCAGCGCCTGCTGGAAGACCCCATTTCCGAGCAGGTCCTGGAAGGCAAGTGGACTAGTGGCAGCGTAATCGATGTGGACTTCGATGGCGAAGATCTTACCTTCAAGAAGGGTACTGGTTCAATTCCCGAGCCGCGTAAGCGCGACACCATTGCCCAGGAAGCCGAACTGCTGCTGAAGGGTTATGACTTCAACAATACGGGTGCTCACCTGGGTGGGCCTGCGCAATCGGGCGGTGCCGCCGACTAAAAAGTCAATACGACAAAGAGCCCAAGGGTACAAGGCGCCTTCTATGCATCCCATATAGCTTTTAGAGGGCAAAGGCCCTTCAGTACTATGAATTCTCGTCTATAATCTTTCCTGTACTAGAAAGGTAGATTATGACTGCAATAATTCGAATGAGCGAACTATATGCTCCTACGCTGAAGGAAACCCCTTCTGATGCTGCTATTCCTAGCCACCAGCTGCTGCTGCGTGCGGGCTTTATGCGCAAAAGCGCGACGGGCTTGTACAGTTATCTGCCTCTTGGCTGGCGCGTTATTCATAAGATTGAAAAAATCTGTCGCGAAGAAATGGACGGCATTGGTTCGCAGGAGATAATGTTGCCCATTTTGCAACCAGCGGAACTGTGGCACGAAAGTGGGCGTTGGGATGACTACGGCCCCGAACTCATGCGCATGGAAGACAGGCATGGTGTTGGCATGTGCCTGGGCCCCACGCATGAAGAAATCATCACCGACCTGGTGCGCAATGAATTGAAAAGCTATAAGCAGTTGCCGCTGACCCTGTATCAAATCCAGGCGAAGTTCCGCGACGAACGTCGCCCGCGTTTTGGGCTTATGCGCAGCCGCGAATTCATTATGAAGGACGCCTATAGCTTCCACACCGACGCGGAAAGCTTGCATAAGACCTACCAGGACATGTACGACGCCTATGGGCGCTATTGCGAACGCGTGGGTTTGGAGTACCGCCCTGTGGCGGCCGATTCGGGCCAAATTGGCGGGAGCGTAACCGTGGAATTCCATGCGCTTGCCGAAAGTGGTTAAGCCGAACTGCTGCTGAAGGGTTATGACTTCAACAATA
>CAJOJB010000072.1 GCA_905234635.1 uncultured Eggerthellaceae bacterium
GTTTCGGGGCGCGTGGTTGCCACTACGATATATTCGCGGCCGTCAACTGGCTCCTTGAGTGGATAACGCAAGTACCACAGGTGACCGCCTTCGTCCTGGTATTCAGCTTCATCATCAGAAATAGCCGTCGTGCAGCTGGGGCACCAATTGACGATGCGCTTGCCACGATAAATAAGACCGTCGTGATACCAGTCGCAAAAGACCTTGCGCACCGCCGTTGCATAGTCGGGGTCCATGGTGAACTTTTCGTCGTCAAAGTCCACCGAACAGCCCATGCGTTTAATCTGCTCGACAATAATGCCGCCATATTCATGAGTCCAGTCCCAGCAGGCGTCCAAGAATTTTTCGCGGCCAATTTCCAGGCGCGAAACACCTTCGCTCTTCAGCTTCTTGTCCACCTTGGTCTGGGTTGCAATACCGGCGTGGTCGGTGCCTAAAATCCAACGGGTGGAAAGGCCACGCATACGATTAAAGCGAATGAAGGTGTCCTGGATGGTGTCGTCAAGCGCATGGCCCATGTGCAACATACCTGTGACATTAGGCGGCGGAATAACCACCGTGCAGTCACCCGTGCCAGCATTGCGGGCATAAAAACCGCCATCGAGCCATTTTGCAAGAATGCGCTCTTCTTCGAGCGCAGAATCATAATTCTTAGGCATTTCGGCCATGCTCATGCTTGTACTCCCCTACGACGCAGCCTTGGTATTTGACGTTGCTTTTTCAATCTTGGGCTTAGTGGTGCCTTCGATGTCGCTGGCATGCAGTACCACGCGAGTATGACCCTTATGCTCAGGCAGGTCATACATAACGTCCATAAGCACGCCTTCCAAAATGGAACGCAAGCCACGCGCACCCGTACGATGCTCAACCGCCTGCTTGGCAATGGTACGCAAAGCTTCGTCTTCGATTTCCAGTTCACTGTCTTCAAATTCAAACATGCGCTTATATTGCTTGACCAAGGCATTCTTAGGCTCAGTCAAAATGCGAATGAGGTCTTCTTCGGAAAGTTCCGTCAGGTTCGTAATAACGGGAATACGTCCCACAAATTCAGGAATCATGCCAAAGGTGTTGAGGTCTTCAGGAAGCACCTGTGCCAAAAGTTCGGCGTCTTCATGCTTTTTGGATTCAGGGATGTCGGCATTGAAGCCCATACCCGACTTACCCACGCGGTTTGCAATAATATCGGTCAGGCCTACAAAGGCACCGCCCAGAATGAATAGGATATTCGTGGTGTCGATATGGATAAGTTCCTGCTGCGGGTGCTTGCGCCCACCCTGCGGTGGAACGCTTGCTTCGCAACCTTCAACAATCTTGAGCAGGGCCTGCTGCACGCCTTCACCAGAAACGTCACGCGTAATGGAAACGTTTTCACCCTTGCGCGCAATTTTGTCGATTTCGTCGATGTAGATGATGCCAATTTCCGCGCGCGGAATGTCGAAGTCGGCCGCCGTAATAAGCTTAAGCAAAATGTTTTCGACGTCTTCACCTACATAGCCCGCTTCGGTCAGCGTGGTAGCGTCCGCAATAGCGAAGGGCACCTTCAGCGTACGTGCTAAAGTCTGGGCAAGCAAGGTCTTGCCTGAACCCGTGGGGCCCAGCAGCATGATATTGCTCTTGGCAAGTTCCACGTCGCTGTCGCGGGAATCCGCATCCATGGAAATGCGTTTGTAGTGGTTGTAAACCGCCACCGAAAGCGCCTTCTTCGCGTCTTCCTGACCAATAACATATTCGCCCAGGCGCTCATAGAGTTCATGCGGCGTGGGCAAGGTGTCCAGCACGCCCGTCGAAGCATCTTCGCTGTTGCGCAAAGCCGGCAGGGGTTCACCTTCCGGCATGGAACTTGCCACGTGCAAGCCCATGTCGCGCATCATGGCGTCGGCACTAATGGAAATGCATTCGTCACAAATGTAAATGCCATTGGGGCCACTTATCATCGCCCCGACCATGTCGGGGGTTTTGCCGCAAAACGCACAACGAATGTCTTCACCGTCGTGGTCGTGATCATGTGTTTTCTTCACCATAGTCTTCGCCCTTAATAAAGCATGCCTGGGGGCATGGGGCCACCCAGGCGCATTCACTTATTCGTCTTTTTTGCTTTCCTTCTTTTCGTCCTTCTTGGACTTGTCAGATTCACCCGCGCGCTTTTCGACCACCTGGTCGACGATGCCATAGGCCTTGGCGTCTTCGGCGCTCATGAAGTTGTCGCGTTCCGTATCGGCCTGGATGGTTTCAATCTTCTGGCCCGTTTTATCCGCCAGAATCTTATTGAGGCGTTCGCGGATGTAGAGGATTTCCTTGGCCATAATTTCAATTTCGGTCTGCTGGCCCTGGGCACCGCCAGAAGGCTGGTGGATCATTACGCGGCTGTTCGGTAAGGCATAACGCTTCCCTTCCGCGCCACACGCGAGCAGTACAGCCGCCATAGAAGCTGCCATACCAATGCAGATGGTGGAAACGTCGCAGCGGATATATTCCATGGTGTCCAAAATAGCCAGGCCAGCCGTCACGCTGCCACCAGGGCTGTTGATGTAGATGGAAATATCCTTTTCAGGGTCGGCTGATTCCAGATGCAGCAGCTGGGCAACCACGCTGTTGGCCACGTGGTCGTCGATTTGCTCGCCCAGGAAAATGATGCGCTCATTTAACAGGCGCGAGTAGATGTCGTAGCTGCGTTCACCACGGGGGCTCTGCTCAATAACGTAAGGGATGAGTGCTGAATGAGTGTTGGGGAAAATAATTTCATTCATGGTAAAGCTCCTAATTCTCTTCCTGGTTAGTCTTCTTTCTTGTCATTATCCGCTTTTTTCTTCGGAGCAGCTTTCTTCGTTGCTTTCTTGTTGCCAGAAGCGGCGTCCTTTTCGTCCTTTTTGGCGTCTTTTTCAGCCTTCTTGGCCTGCTTTTCGGCTTCCTTCTTGGCAGCTTCCTGGGCAGCTTCGCGCGCCACCACGCTCTTGAGCTTTTCGCCTTCCTTGAGTTCCTTGACGTCGAGCTTTTCAAGAATGTCGTCGATGGCCTTGCCACGCAGCATGCCCTGGCGCAGTGCCGCCATGCGGCCCGCTTCGCGCCATTCCTTTTCAAGAGCAGCAGGGTCTTCTGCCCCACTGTTAGCAAATTCGGCAGAAATTTCTTCGTCAGTCACTTCAAACTTGGCGTGGCGTGCCCAAGCGTCAAGGGCGAGGTCCTGGGCAACCACGTCGGCTGCCTGGCGCTTCAGGTCGTCCGTGAAGGTCTCAGGCGTCATGCCATTTTGAGCCAAGAACATGTCGAAGCTCATGCCCGACTGCTGCAGCTGACCAAAGAAGCTTTGGAGCAGTTCGCGTTCCTGGCCTTCCAGCAAAGCTTCTGGTGCCTCGCCCTTCAGGCGGCCTTGCAGTTCAAAGAGTGCTTCGTTTTCACGCAAGCGCGGAGCCAAGGATTCCTTTTGCATCTTGATTTGTTCGGCCATGCGTTCGCGCAGGTCGGCGATGCTTTCAAAGCCTGCCTTTTCCTTAACCCATTCGTCGGTCAGTTCAGGCACAATGCGCTTCTTGACCTGCTTTACTTCCACTTCGAAGGTGATATCGCCCGCTTCGGGTGCCACATTCTGGGTAAGCATGGACGGGCTGTCGGGGCCGATGGTAACCGAAACCTTATCGCCCTTTTTCTTGCCAATGAGGGCCTTGTCGAATTCTTCGGGGAACAGCCCCATGCCCACTTCGTACACGCGGGATTCGCTGCTCATGGATTCGAGTTCTTCACCTTTTTCGTCGGTTGCCTTCAGGGCAATTTCGATAAAACTGTCTTCCTTTATTTTCGTAGCAGCACTCGCGTCTTCGAAATCGTAATAGTAGTTGAGCATTTCGTCGATTTGCGCCTGAACTTCGTCATCGGTCGCTTCAGTACTGGGCAGCAAGACGGAAATGGGCTTGTAGTCCGTCAATTCGAATTCAGGGCGCGTTTCAACCGTAATGCTGTAGCTAAAGGGTTTGCCCTGTTCAACGAGGGCTTCGCTTTCTTCGAACTGCACCTGGGAAATGGGAACCAGGTTATTTTCGTCCACAGCAAGGGGGGTCACCTTGCTCAAAATGTCGTCAGTTACCGTAGCAATAACCGCCTGGGCGCCCAGCGTAGAGTCCACGATTGCGCGTGGAGCCTTGCCTTTTCTAAAACCCGGGAAGTTGTAGCGATAGGCGAAGTCTTTGTATTGCTTGTTGATACGGTCGTCTACTTCGCTTGCGTCAAGTTCGATGGTGAGCTTTTTGTTGAACCCTTCAAGGTTCTCGACTTTTGTTTTCATGTCTTTCCTCTCGATCGCTCCATTGTGCCTATAAGGTTTTCATCTGCGCAAACGGCACTTTACCGCCTGCACAACACGCATGCCAAGCGTGATAGGAATTGGCCATATCCTGCCACAGGCTCCATTTTGCAAAAGCAAAATGGTGCGGGCGACAGGACTTGAACCTGCACGGGGGTTGCCCACTAGAACCTAAATCTAGCGCGTCTGCCAATTCCGCCACGCCCGCATGCATGCGCGTAACGAATTATTCTAGCAAAAGTGCAGCTATTTATGGTAAAACATACCGTAAAGATGGAGGTGTTGTATGAGTGTAATTAAACGAAAAAGCAAACGAAGCTCGGTTGAATTCGAACACCGCTTCGACGGCCCCGGCATCATGCGTGCCACCAAAATTATCGAAAGTGACGAAGAACTTAACGGCAAAGGCCGCATGTTCAATGAAGTCGTGCTCGACAAAGACTGTGGCATCGGCTTCCATGTTCACGAAGGCGACGGCGAAATCTTCCTCATTCTTTCGGGCGAAGCCGAATACGAAGACACCGACCACAGTAAAACAACGCTGCAACCTGGCGACGTAACTATCACCTATTCAGGTGAAGGGCATTCCATTACTAACGTGCAAGATGAACCTTGCCGCCTTATTGCCCTTATTCTGTATAGCTAGTTTTTGTTGAGCAACACGCTTGCAGAAATGTCACCCGTCACATTGAGGGTGGTATAGAGCATGTCGAGCACCTTATAGATGCCGCTGTAGAACCCCATGAAATCGAGCGGGATACCCAGGCCCTGCAAATAGGTTGCGCCAATAATAATGCCGCCACCTGGAATGCCAGGTGCTGCCATATTAATGAACAGGGCATATGCAAGCATGGTGGCAAACAGAAGCAGGTCGACAGGCACGCTAAAGAAGCGTGCGCAGAATATACCGAGCAAGGAAAACGATACGGCACCGCCACACATATGAATGGTGCAGCCTAGGGGCACGACAATGTCGGCAATCTTGGGGTCCACGTGTAAATCGTCTTTGCAAACCTTAAGCGTATAGGGCATAGTAGCCGCACTTGAACAGGTAGAAAAGGAAATGGGCCACACGGGATACAGCTTTTTCACGTAGCCAAGAAGCGGAATACCCTTGAATATCTTAATGGGAAGAATCATAACAACAGCTAAAACAACTACACCGGCAAGGTAAGCCACCGTAATATAGGCAAAGCCCGAAAGAAGCACGTCAAGACCAAAACGATACACACTTACTCCCATGAGTGAAAAAACAGCCACGGGTGCGTAATACATAATGGCCTTCAAGATGATCTGGATATATTTTTTAATCCAGTTAATACCGCCCATAAAGGCGTCCCATTTAAAGTGATATGCCAAAAAGCCCAGAACGTAAGAAACCAAAATGCTAAAAAGCAGGTATTTCCCCATGAAGAAGCCCATAAGGTCCTTGGGTAATACGTTAAACAAAATGCTCGAGGCGCTAAAACTGGTCGCTTCAACGGTGGTTTCAGTTGCATGCAATTCAAACTGCGCAGCAGGGTTAAATACAAATACAATCCCTGATGAAATAAGGAAGCTAATCACAAACAAGACCGCAAAGAGCAGAATAGCCTTCCATACGAGGGCTCCCTTATTGCGGCCCGATTCATAGACAGCCGAAATAACGTAAACAACAATAACGGGGAAAACAAGCAGCTTAAGTGCGTCAAGATATATGGTTCCAAGAAATTCAATGTTGAGAATCTGTTCCTGCAACAAAAAGCCACTCAGGGCACCCAGGAACAAACAGGCAAGGGTTATGAGACTCAGCTTAGTTTGCATAATAGTTCGTTATTCGCTTCATAGCTTCTTTGGTGG
>CAJOJB010000073.1 GCA_905234635.1 uncultured Eggerthellaceae bacterium
CAGGTTTCCAAGCTCACGTTCCCGGGCGTTTTGGGCATCCGTCGTTATTATCACGACAATGGCAAGATTGCTGGCGACATGGTTTACGACATTCATAGTGCCGTTAACGCTGAAGAACGTATTGTCGACCCGGCCGACGACCTGCGCCAAAAGGTGCTCGGTGGTAAAACCTATGTCGAACTGCTTCAGCCGCTTGCCCGCGATGGCAAGGTAGTTTTAACGGCCGAAGAACGTGACGCCATGGCCGCACGCACCCGTGCCCAGGAAGCGCTCGTTACCTTGGACGAAACACAAAAACGTATTCTTAATCCGCATTCGTACCCTGTTGGTCTTGAAGAGGGTTTAAGTGTGCGGCGTCGCAGCCTCGCCGCGAAATTACGTGGGCTTGAATAGGGGGGGCTATGGAGCCGAAGTGTAATTTGATTATCGATTCCTGCTGTGATCTTCCGTTTGAAGTTATTAATAAGCCTGGCGTGAGCCTCGTGCGTTTTCCTTATGTGCTTGACGGAGAAGAAAAGGTAGACGACTTTTACCGCACGACTACGCCCAAAGACTTTTATGACGCCATGCGCGACAAGAGGAAGCTGGCGCCTACCACGGCCCAAATTCCCGCTACTACTTTGATTGATGTCTTTCGTGCGGCGTATGAATCAGGTGTACCGACAGTATATTTGAGCTTTTCAAGTGCACTTTCGGGCAGTTATAACACGGCCTGCTTGGTGCAAGAAAAGCTGGCCGAAGAATATCCTGAAGGCGAACTCTACGTGGTGGATACCATGCTGGCGTCCATTGCTGAAGGCCTGCTTGTTTTAGGCGCCATCGATCAGCGTAATGCTGGTCTTACTGCCCAAGAATTGGTTGCCTGGGCTGAAGAAGCGCGTTGGTTTGTGAACGCACAGTTCATGGTGGACGACCTGGAATCGCTTCATCGAGGCGGGCGTATTCCTTCCAGTATTGCCCATGCGGGTGCCAAGCTCGACGTGAAGCCCCTGCTTGGTTTCGACTTGAAGGGTGGGCTTTCCATGGTGGGTATGTCGCGCGGCCGCAAGAAGGGCGTGCGTGCTATGCTTGACTATTTTCGTCGTCGCAGCGATTCCGACCGTGTGGCGCGTCGCGTTATCATTGGCCATGCCGACAGTGCGGGCGATGCAAAACGTTTCCGTGCTGAACTGCTCAAAACCGAAGATGGCCTGGTCTTTACCGATACCAATATCGGGCCTGTTATCGGCAGCCACGTTGGTCCTGGCATGGTGGCTTGCGCTTTTTGGGGGCCCGACCGTCGTGAAGACGTGGGGGTGGCTGAACGAATTGCGCGTCGCGTTAGTTTTTAGCGTCAAGCACGACGTCAGGCATCAGATTTGCTCATTGCTTCAGCTCAAGGAGTATATGAGTTCGGTTTTGGTGTCTTTTCTTAAATTGAACTGGCTTTTTTATTGCAAAATGTGGTATATTATTTAGCTGTATCTTTGTCCCCAAATTGGGGTTTTAAAAATGCGAAAGCAAGGAGAACTTGTGGCAGCTGCTTCGAGCAAAACAACTAAAACGACAAAAGCTACAAATGCACCAAAAGCAAAAACAACAACTAAAGATAAAGTAAGCAAGCCTGCAGCTAAGGCTAAGGCTACTGTTGCGGCAAAGGCAAAACCTGCTGCAAAGACGGCAAAAACCGCTAAACCTGCCGCTAAGACTGCGGCCAAGACTGCAAAGTCGGCAGCTAAGGCTGCACCCAAGGCCGCAGAGCCTGCAACCAAGACTACCGCGAAAACGGCTGCTGCTAAGATGCCTGCTAAAACAGCGGCAAAATCAGCTGCAAAGCCAGCCACTAAAGTAGCTGCTGCCAAGACGGCTGCGAAGACGACTGCCAAGACGGCTGCCAACGCGACCGCGAAGACGGCCACAAAGGCAGCTGCGAAGAAGGCTGAACCGAAGAAGGCTGCTCCTGCCAAGAAGGCATCGACGACAAAGTCTGCAGCCAAGACCGCTCCTAAAGCTGTGTCTAAGACCACGCCTACCAAGGGCGCAAAGCCGGCTGCAAAGACTGCCGCGAAAAAGTCTAACGCCCGGGCGGCAGAAAAAACGTCAAAAGCACCTGCCAAGGCTGCAAGCAAAAAGGCCAGCAAAGCTTCTGCGACAAAACCCGCTGCAAAGGCTGCAGCTAAGGCCGCTGCGAAAACCGTTGAAAAAGCAACGACTAAGCCAGCTGCCAAGAGTAGAAAAAGCAAGAAAGAAGAACTCGAAGCCATCGAAGAAATCGAAGAGCTCGACACGGGTGCCCTGGCGCCCGTTGAACCGGAAGAAGAAGTTGACGACGCCGACGAAGCTGTCAGCCTTGACGATGTGGACGCCCCTGAAGGCTTAACAGACGAAGACGCCGAAGGCAAGGACGAAATTGAAGGCGACGAAGAAGACCTGCTCGAAGGTATTCCCGAAGAAGAACTGAAGGCTTCGGTTTCTGCTGCGGCAAACCTACCGCGCGTGACCGCAGGCAAAGGGCGCATGAATTCACGTCGTCGCAATACCGATGCAAGCGTTACCATGCTCACAGGCGATCCAGTGCGCATGTACTTGAAAGAAATTGGTAAGGTTCCGCTTCTCACTGCTGCAGAAGAAATCGACCTTGCTATGAAAATTGAAGCTGGTGTCGAAGCGGGCAATACGCTCGAAGAAGCTTATGACGCCGGCGTTGAACTTGAACGCCGCGAGCGTCGCCGCCTTTCGCGTATCGAACAGGTGGGCCTGGACGCTAAGCAGCAGCTTATTGAAGCCAACCTGCGTTTGGTAGTTTCTATTGCTAAGCGCTACGTAGGCCGCGGCATGCTGTTCTTGGATCTTATCCAGGAAGGTAACCTGGGTCTTATCCGCGCGGTTGAAAAGTTCGACTATACCAAGGGCTTTAAGTTTTCGACCTATGCCACCTGGTGGATTCGCCAGGCCATTACACGCGCTATTGCCGACCAGGCTCGTACCATTCGTATTCCTGTGCACATGGTTGAAACCATCAACAAGCTGGTGCGTATTCAGCGCCAGCTGCTTCAGGAACTGGGGCGCGAACCCACCCCTGAAGAAATCGCGAAGGAAATGGATCTTACGCCCGAGCGCGTGCGTGAAATCCAAAAGATTAGTCAAGAACCGGTTTCCCTGGAAACGCCAATTGGTGAAGAAGAAGACAGCCAGCTGGGTGACTTTATCGAAGACGACGCGGCCGTGGTGCCGCCCGATGCGGCAAGTTTCAGCATGCTGCAAGAACAGCTGACCAAGGTGCTCGACGGTTTGGCCGAACGCGAACGCAAGGTTATCAGCCTGCGCTTTGGTTTGGAAGACGGGCATCCACGCACGCTTGAAGAAGTGGGCCGCGAATTTGGTGTTACGCGTGAACGCATTCGCCAGATTGAGTCCAAGACGCTCGCCAAGCTGCGCCACCCGAGCCGCTCTAGCAAACTCAAGGACTACCTAGAAGATTAGTTGCTTGCGCTGTTCTTCCGAACAGCGCAATTGTTGACGCTGCGATTTGTCTTAGCTTTATAGTTTGCCCTTGTTTTGCCCACTTGCGCGTACGGAGTACGCTCGGGGCAAAGGCGAGCAAACCATTGCGCTAAAACTAATCTTGATGACTATGAACAAAACAGGAAGGGTGCCATAGTTGAAAACCTATAAAGCGCACTATGTTTCGCCGCATGGGGCTAACCCTGTTAATGGCACCTTTGAATTCGAAAGCGAACATAACGCCGGGAGCAAAAAGAATGCCACTGACGCGCGCATCAAGATGCTCGAAGAATTTGGCAACGAAGCGCTTTCGTGGGTCATTGACTCTATAGAACTGGTATCAGGCACCGAAGAGGCAAGCGACTACTTCCAGCCCCAGCTCGACTTCCGCGAACCCAAAAAAGTACGCAAACGCCGCACCTTCGAACGTGGCCGCGTTTAGTTCCAATCCTCCGTCCCCAAATGCCCAAAATGCCATGCTAGAGCAGAGCTGCTGTCAGGCTAGGGTAGAGTTGCCGTCTCCTTTCGAGCCAGCCCTCGATTAGGGTATTGTGCCCGCCATATCGCTCTGTTAGACTTGTTACGAATACTAAATACGTAACACTAATGTGAAAGGAGCTGTTATGTTCAATCGGGTTTCCATTAAGGTACCGATACTCGTGTTTGTATTGGCCTGTTCCTTTGCTCTTTTTGGTTGTGCGGGTTCTGCGCAGCCAGCCACTTCATCCGCAGATGCGGGTGCTTCTTCCGCAGCAGAGCAGAGTGCGAGTGCTTCTGAGGCAGAGCAGAGTGCGAGTGCTGCTGCAACAGACCAAGGCGCCGAAACTTCGCAGGTTATCGTTGCTATTCCTGCAACGTCTGAACCTGAAGCGGGCTTCGACCCTCTGTTTACCTGGGGTTGCGGGGAACACGTGCATGAGCCACTGATCCAATCAACGCTTATTAAGACCAATACCAACCTCGAATTCGAAAACGATTTGGCTACGTCCTATAGCGTTTCGGACGACGCACTTACGTGGACCTTCAAAGTTCGCGACGACGTGAAATTCACCGACGGGGAAGCCCTGAGTGCTGCCGACGTTGCCTACACGCTTAATAGCATCAAGAACTCCGAAGGGTCTGAATGCGACTTAAGCTTTATGGATGAAGCTATCGCCGTGGACGACGCGACGGTGGAAATTAAGCTCAACAAGCCCTTCAACGCCCTGCTTTATCAATTGGCAAATATTGGCATCGTTCCGGAACATGCTTACAGCAGCAACTATGGCAGCAATCCCATTGGTTCGGGTCGCTACATGCTCGAACAGTGGGACCGCGGCCAGCAGGCGATTTTCGTAGCCAATCCCAATTACTATGGTGAAGCACCTAAGATTCAGCGCGTGGTCGTGCTCTTTACCCAAGAAGACGCGGCGCTTGCAGCAGCCGGTTCTTCCCAGGTCGACCTGGCCTGGACTTCGGCTACCCTTGCTGAAAGCGTTCCCAGTGGCTTTACGTTGCTGGCCTGCAATTCGGTCGACTCACGTGGTATTTCTTTGCCCGTCGACGCACCAGGTAATCAGAAGGAAGACGGCGGCGCCACCTTCGACGTGGGTAATGCAATAACAAGCGATCCTGCTATCCGCAAGGCTCTCAACTACGGTATCGACCGTCAACAGCTTGTCGACAACGTCATGAATGGTCATGGCACCGTAGCCTATTCGGTGGGCGACGGCATGCCTTGGTCGAGCGATGACATGAAAGTAACAACCGATGTGGCTGCTGCAAAGCAGTATTTGGAAGAAGGCGGCTGGAGCCTGGGAAGTGACGGCGTGTACGAAAAAGACGGCATGCGTGCTGCTTTCGAACTGTACTATCCGTCATCCGACTCAGTGCGCCAGGCTATCGCTGAAGAGTTCAAGAACCAGATGGCTCAGCTTGGCATCGAAGTAACGCCAGTTGGTTCCACCTGGGACGCAGACGGTCTCTACAAGCACCAGTTCACCGACCCCATTGTATGGGGTTGGGGTTCGAATGCTCCCATCGAAATCTACAACATCTACCATTCGCAGGGTAACAGCAATGCGGCGAGTTATGCCAACGAAGCAACCGACAAGCACATTGAAGACGCTCTCGCAGCGCCAACGGCTGAAGAATCATACGAACTGTGGCATAAAGCATATTGGGACGGCACAACTGGGCCGGCGCCTCAGGGGGATGCCGCTTGGGTGTGGATCGCCAACATCGACCACCTGTATTTCGTGAAGGATGGTCTGAAAGTTGCGCCACAAAAACCGCATCCTCATGGTCACGGCTGGTCTATTCTTAACAACGTAGACGAGTGGAGTTGGTAATTCTTTTGCGCTAAGGAAAGGCCCCTGGGCAATAGCTGACTGTTCGCAAAGGGGCCTTTCTTTTTTGGTTTTTGATTTGCTGTATGAAAAGTTTTGTCTAGATTTATTGCCAGACATATTCTACGACTGGTGCTCCTGCTGATTGCGGTGAGCATCGTCGTTTTTGTCCTGGTGAGCCTTTCTCCCATCGACCCGGTGCAGGCCAACGTTGGACAGTCTGCCTATTTGAATATGAGCGAAGAAAAGCGTGCTGCTCTTGCAGACTACTGGGGTGCCAATACGCCTTTGTGGGAACGCTATGCCAACTGGGCACGTGCAATCCTTCACGGTGACATGGGCACAAGCTTGCGCTACAACGCACCAGTGTCCCAGGTTATTGCGCAGCGAGCAGTGAATACCTTGCTGCTTATGTCCATAGCCTGGGTACTCAGTGGAGTCATTGGCTTCGGGCTGGGCGTTGTGGCCGCGTGTAAACGGGGTAGCTGGGTGGACAAGGCGGTGAAGCTCTACTGCTTCGTGTTGGCCGCGACTCCTGCGTTCTGGATTGGCCTGGTGCTCCTGATTATTTTCGCCGTCTGGCTCGGTTGGTTTCCTATTGGCTTTTCCGTTCCCGTGGGGAAGTCGGCGGCCGACGTGACGGTGTTCGACGCCTTGCATCACCTGGCGCTTCCTACTCTTACACTTTCGATTGTGGGTGTGGCAAACATCGCTATGCACACGCGTGAAAAGACCATCGACGTGCTTGAAAGCGATTACATCCGTTTTGCACGCGCGCGCGGCTACACTACGTGGCAGGCCCTTCGAACGCATGGTTTACGCAACTTGCTGCTGCCTGCCATTACGCTTCAGTTTGCGTCTATTTCAGAGATTTTCGGTGGGTCGGTTCTGGTCGAGCAAGTGTTTTCGTACCCGGGCCTTGGGCAGGCTGCCGTGACGGCGGGTCTTGGCAGCGACGTTGCGCTTTTGGCGGGCATCGCTCTCTTTTCGGCCGCCATTGTGTTTGCGGGCAATCTTGTCGCGAATATTCTTTACGGCATAATTGATCCACGCATACGTGCGGGGGTGGGTAGCTATGCTTAGGTGGAACAATGCTGCACCCGCACCCGCAGGCTCCGCTTCAGCGGGGTCGGGCACGCCTGTGGCTTCTACTTCGCTTGGCAACGGCATAGGCACCCCTCCAGTTGCGGGTGGGCAATTTGTGCTGCACGAGCCGCGTAACCGCGGTATAGCCAATCGACGCGCACTCCTGTTTTCCCTCTTGGTGGCTCTGTTTATCTTGGTGGCCCTGGTTGTGGCTGGGCGCTTCGTTTTATACGACACCGCGCTCACAACGGATTTCTCTCAGAAAAACCTTGCCCCAAGCCCAGAGCATCTTTTTGGCACCGACTGGATGGGCCGCGACATGTTTGCGCGTACTATCGCCGGCCTTTCGTTGAGCGTATTGGTGGGCGCGCTTGCGGCAGGCGTGTCTTCCTTGATTGCCTTGGTGCTCGCATGTGTTGCAGCGCTTGGCGGCCGCAGGGCAGATGCCGTGGTCACTTGGCTCGTCGATTTGTTTATGGGCATTCCTCATATCGTGTTGCTAATCCTTGTTTCCTATGCCTGCGGGAAGG
>CAJOJB010000074.1 GCA_905234635.1 uncultured Eggerthellaceae bacterium
GGTTTCTGGCGGTTGTTTCCGCGGTATGGAATTGGTTCTTGAAGACCGCACGCCGGCCGACGCTGCCATGATTGCTCAGCGTATTTGCGGCGTATGCCCCGTTTCTCATGCCCAGTCTGCTTCCATCGCGGGCGAAAAGGCCATGGGTATTACTATTCCTAACAATGCTCGTATTATTCGTAACCTGCTTGAAGGCGCCCAGTTCCTTCACAGCCACATTTTGTGGTTCTATAATTTGGCAGCACCCGACTACGTGAACCCCATCAATGCACTTAAGGCAAGTGCGGCCGACGCCCACGACCTGGCTGTTGCTGCCGGTACGTCTACCAATACCGACCTGAAAGCCCTGCAAGAGCGTCTCACGAAATTTGCCAACAACGGGCAGCTTTCAATCTTTAGTGGCAACTGGTTCGATTCTGAAGGCGGGCAGGGCTATAAACTTCCGCCCGAGCTTGACCTTATCTGCACGGCACACTACCTTGAAGCGTTAACCATGCAAGCAAAGGCATCAGAAATTTCTGGCCTGCTTGGTGGCAAGATGCCTCATATTATGACCATGGTTCCTGGTGGCACCATGTTTGTGCCGACGGAAGAAAAACTCGACGACCTGTGGTCGCTCGTTAACGAACTCTATGACTGGGTTTCTTCAACTATGATCCAAGACACCATCGCCCTCGTGCCCTTCTATAAGGAAGCTCTGGACTGGGGCGGCGGCTGCAAGCGCTATGTAGCCTGGGGTGTATTTGAAGACGCCAGCTTCGAAATGAACAACCGTTATCTGCCTGCGGGCATCTTGAAGGACGGCCTCGCTCTCGAAGACGTCAATGAAGACCTTATCAAGGAATACACGGGCCATTCCTGGTACGAACCCGACGACGTGGAACTGCGCAACCCGCGCGACGAAGGTCTTACCAAGCCGCTGTATACCGAATACAACATTGAAGACCGTTACAGCTGGTGCAAGTCCCCGTCTTACGACGGTCAGTGCATGGAAGCTGGCGGCCTGTCTCGCTTGCTCGTTGCTTACAAGCGCGGCGTTCCCTTCATCGTTGAACAAATCGACGGCTTGCTTGCCACCTTGGGCGTTCCAGGGCGCATTGATGTCCTCCAATCTACGCTCGGTCGTACCGGTGCTCGCCAGATTGAAACCCTCTATGTTGCAACGCTCATGAAGGAATGGGTGGCCGAACTCATCGAAGCCCTGAAGGGTGGTGACTCTGAATTCTTCCGCGATCCTACTACCACGACAGGCGACGGCACGGGCTTCTGGGAAGCACCGCGTGGCGCCCTGTATCACACCGAACATGTGAAGGACGGCAGGATTACGGGTTATCAGATTATTATCCCGACCACCTGGAATATTGCTCCGCGCGGCCACGATGGCGAACCTGGTCCTATGGAACAGTCTCTCATTGGTGTGCCTGTTAACGACGTCGAAAAGCCGATCAATGCTCTTCGAACGGTTCACAGCTTTGACCCCTGTACGGCTTGTGCGGTACACATTAGCGAACCGTCTACGGGTAAGCATTTTGAAACCGTTACGAATCCTTGGGGGGTGAAGTAAGATGGCCCATTTTGCACAATACCGTGAAGCGCATCCGCTGCCGTTTATTATCTTCCACTACATTAATTTGGGCGCTTTTCTCACGCTTTTGATTTCTGGTATTTTTATCCATTACCCCTGGTTGCCTATGGTTATGGGCATGGCTCGTGGCGCTCATATTACCGCTGCCATTGTGCTTCTCATTAACCTCCTTATTCGTATTTTCCTTGCCCTGTTTGTATGCACGGCAACTTCGCCCGGTACGCGCCAAATGGAAAGGGAAATCAAGGCTTGGCTGCCTCAGCCCGAAAACAGGCACCAGTTTATACCGTGGATTAAGTACTATCTATTCATGAAGAAAGAACATCCTCTGACCGCGAAGTTTAACCCCGTTCAGAAGCTTGCCTACATGTTCTTGCCCTTCTCGTTCCTCTTTATGGCGATTACTGGCTTTGCCATGTGGGGCCCCACGATGAACTGGGTTATTTGTGAAGCATTTACTAACCTCGTGGGTGGCTTGATGAATGTTCGCATCATTCATTACGCCATGATGATCGTGAATATCATCTTCCTTATCGTTCACCTTTACATGGTAATTACCGAAGGTGGTATCCCGCTTATCAAACTCATGTTCCTTCAAAGGGAACATGGTGGCTATACCTACGACACCGAAACGCATGCGATTTCTGGTAAGGACGAAAAAGAGTATCCGAAGTTGTTGTCTTAAGTGTTTTGATAAGGCCCGCACAAGCGGGCCTTATTATTTCGAGCTTATCTTCGTCGGGAACTTGAATGGTTGGATTCTGCTACTATTAAGGCATGAAGAAGCAAGATCATATTGCCGTATTTTGCGTGGGCAATAAGCTTATGTATGACGACGGCCTCGGTGTGGCAGTCTACGAGCAGCTGCAGGCCTATGAATTCCCCGAAAACGTTGAACTATTTGACCTGGGCTGTCTTACTTTAGATCGCATCAACGATGTGCGTGACTTTGACCTTATTGTGACGGTGGATGCGGTTGATGGCACAGATGAACCAGTGGGAACCCTCTTCCGTTTTTCACCTGAAGATATGGCTCAACGCAGTTTCGGTACGCAATCCTTGCATGATCTTAAACTGTCCGACTTGTTTAGCTCTGCTGCCTTGCTTGGTTACAACTGCGAGGGCATATGCCTGGGTATGCAGGTTGAAAATCCTTTTCCTGAAGAAGTGTGTGTGGGTTTGAGCCCCCGTGTTGCTGAAGCGCTTCCCAATTTGGTTGACTTGGTCTTAGCCGAGCTCGTGAACAGGGGAGTAGTAGTTATTGAACGAGGCACGAATAAGCCTGTTAGCCCTGGCTTTCACCATCAAATGATGGACACAAGTCCCCAATAATACATTCCGCGCAACGTGGGCGTTGAGCACGGCAATACTCACGACCAAAGTGTACCCACTGATGGTTGATAAAGAGCCAGTCCTTTTGAGGGTAGATATTGAGAAGCGCCTTTTCAGTTTTATCGGGCGTGTCTGCCGAAGGGCCCGCAAACTTGAGCCGGTGGGCAATGCGATATACGTGCGTGTCGACCGCGATACCCTGGGCGTTGCGGAATGCTTCACACATGACCACATTGGCGGTTTTGCGCCCTACGCCCGGCAGTTTTTGAAGCTGGTCTATATCGTTTGGCACCTCGCCCGCAAAGTCGCTTACGAGCATTTGAGAAAGCTTTACCAAGTTGGCAGCCTTGCTCCGGAAAAAACCGAGTGAGTGGATTATCTTTTCAACATCGGCAATTTTGGCCTGCGCTAGTTTGAAGCAGGTGGGGTATTTTTTAAATAATGCAGGAGTAACCTTATTTACCGCTGCGTCGGTGCATTGGGCAGAAAGCACCACGGCGCATACCAGCCGGAAGGGGTCGTTTTCGTAGTCGAGGGAGCATTCACCTTCACCATAGTGGGAAAGCATGCGCTCTTCTATTCTTGCTGCACGCGCCTGCTTTGCTGCCTTTGTTTCGCGGGGCATGAATAACTCCTTATTCTTTACCTTATTTCGTTTGCATGGTTAGTGTACTAAAATTAGAGGCACGGGGGGCGCACAAGAGCGTCTTGCCAAGCCAGGTGCCGCAATTTTGCGGCTCTTTGTGCTGCACAGAGAGGGTATTTGCACCATATGCTCATAGACGCACTGACATATCCGCTACAGAACTGCGAGGAATTGCAGCCCTTTTGGGCTCGCCTCGACGCTGGAGAAGACGCGACGTGCGGCATAGCTCAATCGGCACGTCCTTTCATGGTAGCGGCTCGTTTTACGCGTACGCCTCAGCCAACTTTAGTGGTGGTTCCTGCTGAAACTGGTGCGCTGGAATTTATCCGTCAATTGCGTTCGTATTTGGACGAAGATAAGGTCTTGCCTTTTCCTTTGAAGACACGTACGCCATGGGACGAACATGCGGAAGACCCAGCCTGTGTGGCAAAGCGCTTCGAGGCGCTTTATGCCTTGACTCAGTCCCAAGACATTATGGTCGTCGCGTCGGCCCAGGCTCTGCTTCATAAGCTGCCCCCACGGAGCGCTGAATTGTTCAAGCCTCTTATCTTTAAGCGAGATTCAGTGCTGCCTGCAGGCATCGAGCACTATGAAGATTTGTGCATGCGGCTTGAAGACTTAGGTTACGAAAACACGGGAGAACTTGAAGGTCCAGGGAGCTTTACGACCCAGGCGGGTACCATCGATATTTTTCCTGGTAATTTGCCATATCCTGTGCGCCTCGATTTCTTTGGTGATGAACTCGACGATATTCGGCGCATTGTTCCGAGCACTGGGCAAACTATCAAGCAGCTTGAGCGTGTAGCTATTTTCCCTGTTCGTGATTTGCGTCCTTCAAAACGGGCGTTAGCTCATGCGCGCGATGTGCTCCATAATCCTGCCAAAACGAATCCGATATTGCGCGAAATGCTTGAAAAGCTTGAACAGGGAACGTCGCGAAGTGTTGACGATGCCCTGCTCCCATACTTGTATAAAAACCTTGAAGGTGTGGGGGACTATGTGGGCAGTGATGCCCTGACAGTCCTTATCGAACCGCGTTCAATTTTTGACGATGCTTTACGTGCGGCAGACGAACTTACGGTAAAAGCCGAAGGTACGAGCATCCCCATGGAAGCGATATATTTTGAAGCAGCCAAGCTTGATTTTGGCAATAATCAGCGCGCGATGTATCAGTCGATTATGAGTATTGGAGCAAGTCTCGATACTGAAATGCCCGTTAAGCGCACCGACGTAGCAGGCGACCCTGAAAAACTATTTGGCAAGTTACGCAATTTGATCGAGGCGGACTTTACCGTCGTACTCTGTGCGTCTCATTTGCGTTCGCGTGAAGAAGTGAAATTTGAACTCGTCGATCGTAGTATCCCTATTGTTGAACATCTCGATGCGACCGCTGAAGAGCATGGGCCCCTTAAGCGTGGCGTTGTGAATATCAGCGATGTCGACATTCCCATTGGATTCATTCTTCCTAAGGCCAAACTCGCGCTTATTAGCCTTGCTGACACCCAGGGTTCTGGTGCGATTAAGGTCCATAAGCGCGTTGACGTAACCGATATTACCTTCCCGTATGCGCCCGGGGACTATGTGGTCCATGCTTCCCACGGCGTGGCGTTTTTCCGTGAACTCACGCGCAGAAATGTTGACGGCGTCGAACGTGACTATCTGCTTCTTGAATACGCTGAAGATGACAAGCTTTTCGTACCTGTCGAACAGTTTGACCGTGTTACCCGGTATGTGGGGCCAGAAGGTGGGGCACCGCGCCTGACGCGCTTGAACACGTCCGACTGGTCGCGGGCGCTTAATAAGGCACGTAAAGCTACGCGCAAACTTGCCTTTGACCTTGTTGATGTGTATGCACGTCGTGCGGCTACGCGCGGTTTTGCGTTTTCTGCCGACACGCCCTGGCAAAAACAGATGGAAGAAGACTTTCCCTATAGCGAAACGACTGACCAGCTTGCGGCTATTGCCGATGTGAAGGCAGACATGCAGGCTGCGCGCCCTATGGACAGGCTCATTTGTGGTGATGTTGGATTTGGCAAAACCGAAGTAGCGCTCCGTGCTGCGTTTAAGGCCACTCAGGAAGCCAAACAGGTCATGGTGCTGTGCCCGACAACCATTTTGACACAACAGCACTACACCACCTTTACGGACCGTTTTGAGCCCTATGGTGTTGAAGTCGAAGTCCTTTCACGTTTTCGCACACCCGCGCAGCAAAGCGCGGCCCTCGAAGGTTTTTCGCAGGGCAGGGTAGATGTACTTATAGGCACTCATCGTTTGCTTTCACGCGACGTTAATCCCCACGACTTAGGTCTTGTCATTATTGACGAAGAACAGCGCTTTGGAGTGGGGCACAAAGAGCAACTGAAAAACCTGCGTGAATCTATTGATGTGCTTACCCTTTCGGCCACACCCATACCGCGCACCATGCAAATGGTGTGCGTGATATGAGTCTTATCCTTACGCCGCCCGATGACCGACTGCCCGTAGAAGTGCATGTGGGTGAATGGGATCCCGACATTATTAGCGATGCTATCGGACGCGAATTGCACCGTGGTGGGCAGGTGTATTACGTAAGCAATCGTGTACGGAGCATGAATGACGCCCTCGATCGTGTTTCGGCGGCAGCACCAACGGCACGCGTTGCGGTTGCCCATGGCCAGATGAGCAAGGACGAACTTGAACGTGTCATGGAAGACTTCGCCGCAGGTACCATCGACGTGTTGGTGGCTACCACCATTATTGAAAGCGGTATCGACAACCCGCATACCAATACGCTCATAATCGAAGACTCTCAGCGGCTTGGTTTGGCGCAGATGTATCAGCTTAAGGGCCGTGTGGGGCGCAGCAACCGTCAGGCTTACGCGTACTTTTTATTCCCTGAACAGGTCAATCTTACCGAAGAAGCCATGGCACGCCTCCTTGCTATCGATGAACATCAAGATCTTGGCAGCGGAATGCGGGTAGCTATGCGTGACCTTGAAATCCGCGGCGCAGGGACGCTGTTGGGTGCTGAACAGAGCGGCAATATGAGTGCCGTCGGTTTTGACCTCTTTGCAAGCATGCTCGCAACTGCCGTTCAGGCAACGCGCGAAGGAAAGGCCGAAACCGCAGATATGCTGCCACCTGCTCTTTCCGACATAACGGTTAACGTACCTGAACATGCATATATTCCCGAAGACTATATTCGCGATACCGACGAACGCGTGCTTTTGTATCGCAAGGTCGCTAGCGCCGATTCAATTACTGAAGTGAAACGCTTGCAAAATGAAACACTGGCACGACATGGAGCCATGCCTCAGGCTTGCGTAAATTACTTTATGAAAGCTGAAGTTAAAGCCTTGGCTAACGAGGCCCATATTAAAGCCATCAGCGTGGTGGCAGGCAAGCTTAATATTGAACCGATTGTCCAACCTACGGGAGAAACCTGGGCAGACCTGCACCGCATGAAGGCACGCTATATCTCAAGTACGAAAAAACTGCAAATACCTTTGAAGTATTTTGCCCTGGAAGAAGACGGCAGCTTACTCGAAGCTATTCGCGATTTTCTTCTTGCCCTGGCTTAAGATAGATTTCTGCAGTGGCTTCTTCGATACTGCACGCCGCTTCTTTGCACGCATCGACACAGATACCGCAACCTACACAAAGTCGCGGCTCAAGATGTATGGCATTATCTTTAACATAACGTGCGCCCGTGGGGCATGTACGGATGCAATCGTGGTTGTTGGTACAAAGTTCCATATCGGTTGTAGAAACAGCAACAGGAATCTCTGGTGCGATGTCGCGTCGTGCGTCAACGGTTTCCAAAATCAGCTGCTGCTTGGGAAACATAAGGCGTCGGCCACTTTCAGGCGCGAAGTCTTTGTAGGGGTTTTCGCTTGCCAGATGAAGGCGCATTGCCGCACGCTGCCTTTCCTTGCGCTCGTAGTAGTCTTTGAGCACGCTTGAATTACGCAGGCGGCGCTTGCCCGAAGCAATATTAGCGGCATCTGCGGCAAAACCTTCAAACATGGCGCGCCGTTCCGTGGTTTCATTTTGGGCATACTGGTCCAGGATCTTTTGCTTTTCTGGAATCCTGAATGTGAAGAGGACTTTTTCGCCCGTGCGTTCTTCGGCCAGTGCTATAGCATGACCAAATAATTCGCCACCCAATTCGCCCCCGCGGTCGCATCCTTCGCAATATTTCAGGTCGCAGGCTATGGTCACGCGGATTCCTTCAGAAAGGATGAGCGTCCACATTTCTGGCGACATCATAGAAAGGCAGGGAAGGACGACCACGTGGTTGTCGACCTCGAAACCAGGGAAGACATTTTCCTTGCAGGTAAGGTAGGCGCGCTGGCCGCCTTCCGCAATGTGGAGATTCCCGCTCACGACAGTATTTTCGTCTTCCATCTTATGCTCAGCCTCCCCAAACCAAAAAAATCGTTTGCTATAACACCCATCAGATATCAAATCATAAGAACCATGCAAATTGCACAATGTCTCTTGAATAATCAAACTCTAGACGCACTTCTCCGGAATAGCCCTAAACCCCTCTTCAACCCTAATTACCCTGCCTACATCATAACAATATCACAAAGTTGGTCGTACTCAAGAAACAAACTAATCTATAGCTCGTCGCTACGACATAGTTCACTTTGCTGACCTTTGTTACAAGACAATTCAGCAAAGGTCGCTTTGCTCTTCGAGATCCGGTCTCATATCCCTCAACCTCGCGTCTCATCGAAAAAACGCGCAATCACCCCTCATCAAATCCCTTATCTATGAAAAAGAAGAAAATGCTT
>CAJOJB010000075.1 GCA_905234635.1 uncultured Eggerthellaceae bacterium
CCGATGCTCGGCTCCGGCTCCTCGGTCGCGCGAAGTCGACTCGATTCGGTAGGCTTCCCATCCCCGGTCGGACGCATGGTAGAAACAGCCGCGGTCAAGCCCTTCGGGAAGGTAGCGTTGCTCGACCCACCCGGCCGGGTAGTCATGCGGGTACTTGTAATCGCCGTATTCCTCGGAACCGGGGCGATGGCGGTCGCGCAAGTAATCGGGAACCGCGCGAACCGGGCCGTTCCGCACCTCGGAGAGCGCCGCATCGATACCGGCTTCGACGGCATTGCTCTTAGGCGCAAGTGCCACGTAAGTTGCGGCATGGGCCAGATTGATGCGGCATTCGGGGTAACCTATTACTTCGGCAGAACGGAAGGCTGCTTCGGCTACCAGAATAGCCTGCGGATCTGCGTTACCCACGTCTTCGCTCGCAAAAATGAACATGCGACGGGCAATGAACTTGGGGTCTTCCCCGCCGTCTATCATGCGAGCAAGCCAGTACAAGGCTGCGTCGGGATCGCTGCCGCGCATAGACTTAATGAAGGCACTGATGACGTCGTAGTGCATGTCGCGGTTTTTGTCGTAAGGCAGGTTGCGATGCGGGGTTGCCGTGCGCACCTGTTCTTCTTCAATGACCGCAGGTTCCTGAGACGTCCCCGCCTCTACAAGGGCTGCTGCCAATTCAAGGGTGGTAAGCGCACCGCGCCCGTCGCCGCCGGAAAGCATAACGATGGCACTGCGCGCGTCTTCGGAAAGCGTATAGGTACCACCGAAGCCACGTTCGTCTTCGAGCGCATTGGTAAGCAACTGCGAAATATCTTCGTCGGAAAGCGAAGAGAGTTCCACCACACGGCTGCGGGAAATGAGCGCCGAATTCACTTCAAAGAAGGGGTTTTCCGTGGTAGCACCCACCATGACCACAATGCGGTCTTCCACCGCATGCAACAGCGCGTCCTGCTGGCTGCGGTTAAAACGATGAATTTCGTCAATAAACAAAATGGTGCGCATGTGCTGCAAAGTCAGGCGCTTTTCGGCAGCGTCGATTTCGCGACGCAGGTCGGCCACCGTACCCCCTACGGCGCTCACTTCCACAAAATGAGCCTTGGTGGTTTCGGCAATAATGTGGGCAATGGATGTTTTGCCCGTTCCTGCTGGGCCGAAAAGTATGACGCTCGTTAAATCGTCTGCTTCAATGGCAGCGCGCAACCAACTGTCGGGGCCAACCGCTTCTTGCTGCCCTACCAATTCGTCCAAACTACGCGGACGCATACGTACCGCAAGGGGCGCTACTTCACGTCGCGCGGCGTCTTCTATTTCAGAAAAGAGGTTTTCCATACTACTTACTTTAGCACCCCAACCTACACCCATACTCCCAAAATAGGTGAAAATCAAGACTGCAATTAATAATGCTGCTGGTCTATACTCAAGGTAGGCTCTGTCTCCGTCCTTTATTGCGATGGACCGATGCATATTTTATGGGAGCTCTACATTGCAGGTGGAATAGGGATTCGTGTCCGTTGATACGAAAGCTAGGAAGCCGGCTGCGAGCACCCACCTTTCTGAGGTGGGTTCATCCTTCGGCGGGGGCAGGGTCTTTTTCGTCTCAGGGTATTCAGGGTATAATTTAGTGTTAGCGTTAAAGCCGCGCTATCTGCGGTTTTACGCCTGCGCGTAGGTTTGCGAAAACGAGGTAGAAACGAAAGGCAAACGCGAACACACTGGATGTATTGCAGCGGCAACAAGACTGCGCACGTTCGCGTGCGCTCTGCTGCTAGCAGCCGTGCTGCTTGGCCTTCTTGTGGCCTGTTCGGGTAGCCCCGACCCCAGCCCCGCCACACAACCCACCGATAACGAAACACCCACAACCAGTGGCACCAGCAACGGCGGTTTTGAAGGCCACTTCACCCCTGCTGCCTTCGACCAAAACGCCGCCGAAACCGACGGGGTTAACTACATAGACCTTTCCCATGTCTCACAAGGCTATATTGGTGCTGCATCTACCAACGAAAATCGATTAAAACTCCAGGTCAGCAAGGGTGATATGAGCTACAACTACGACCTCCCTGGCACGGGTGAGCCCATTATCGTACCCGTGAATATGGAAGACGGCGCTTACACCGTGCGCGTCATGCAAAACACCACGGGCGATCGCTATATCGAACTGTTTGCGGTCACTGAAAACGTTTCGCTTGAAAGCGAATTTGCCCCCTACCTTCGTCCCAATGTGTTTTGCAACTTCACCGAAAACAGTGATTGCGCGCGCCTTGCCCGCGAATTATGCGCTGGCGCCGCAAATGAAGGTGCCGCCTTCGATGCCATATACGACTATATTACGAATAACATTAGCTACGACTATGCCAAAGCGGACCGTCTGGCAACGGTCACGGGCTACGTACCCAACCCCGACGAAACCTTAAACACCGGTTCGGGCATTTGCTTCGACTATGCATCGCTTACCGCAGCCATGCTTCGCAGTCAGGGAATTCCAACAAAGATACTTACGGGCTACGTTTCTCCCGACAATGTCTACCATGCTTGGGATATGATATACATTGACGGTTCTTGGTCTACGCTACATATTAGTGCCAAACCAGGCCAATGGGCCCGCGCCGACATGACCTTTGCCGCCAACGGCGCAAGTGAAGTAATAGGCGACGCTTCGGCGTACGCAGACCGATATACGTATTAGTGTAGGAGGAAGAGTAGTGGCACGTAAAAATATGGAAAGCGGTGCAGTAAGCGTTTTCTGCGAAAGTATTGCAGTCATGCTTGCCGCTGGCATCCAAACCGAAGACGCCCTCGGCCTTCTTTCGGAAAACACCAATGACGCGGCATTCCAGAGCACCTGCGATGGTGTATACCGCGGGCTCATTGAACAAAAGCCGCTGGCCGACGCCATGGAAGCAACGGGAACCTTCCCCGCCTTTGCCATAGACATGGTGCGCACAGGTGAAAACTCGGGTCGTCTGGAATCGACGCTTTCGTCGCTTGCCCGTTACTACAACGAAGAGGACCGCCTTATTTCGAAGCTGCATTCCTCCATCGTGTACCCCGTGGCACTCTTTGCCCTTATGAGCGTTATCCTGCTCTTTACCTTGCTGGTTATCATTCCCATCTTTATGGACACGTACCAAAAAGTTTCCGGCGGTTTGGGCACGGGCCCCTACACCTTCGTGGCCGCTTCCATCGTTATTGGCTGGATTGCCTTTATCTTTGCACTACTTGGCACGATTTTTACCTTTGTACTTGCAAACATGACACGCACGCAAAAGAACCTACGTGGGCTCGAACGCATGCTGGAAAAACTACCATTCACGCGTGAAGCCGCCAAGCAACTCGCCCTTTCCCGCTTTACCAGCGTACTTACTTCCTATGCTGCTATTGGCGCGCCGAACGATGTAGCTCTTGAAGAAGCAACGAAAACAGTAGACAGCCCGCAGCTGCGCTCCAAGCTCGACGCCGCTGTGGCGCAAATGCAAAATCCTGCCAACCCCAAGTCGCTTTCGCGCGCTTTGGGTGACAACGATATTTACGGCCCTGTATACACCCGTATGATGACCGTGGGCGACACCAGCGGCAATTTGGAAGAAGTACTCGACAGCATGTCGAACACCTTCTTTGAAGACGCGCTTATCCAGATGGACGAATCCATGGACCGCATCGAACCCGCGCTGGCAGCCTTCCTTACCATTACGGTGGGCGCCACGCTTATCGCGGTTATGGTGCCCCTCATTGGTATCCTGGGCTCGATTGGCTAAAGGGTGAATAAGAACAAAGGTTAAAGACGCATGTACCATCCGCAATCAACAGACCAAATTCGCCGTCGCCAGCAAAGTTGGGTGCGCCTGCTTATCGTGTTGGCCATTGGTGTGCTCATTGGCGCGCTCGTGTTTATTGGTGCACGCGGTGCCATTCGCGAACAGGGTGCTCTTTCCATGCGCACGGCCATTCTAGAACACGCCAAACAGTGTTGCGCGGTGGAAGGTGCCTATCCTAAATCTATCAACTATTTAATCGACCATTACGGCTTGGTCGTCAATGACAGAGACTACGTTATTACCTACGACTGTTATGCGGACAATGTGGTGCCCAGTGTGGTGGTGATACCTAAGTGAGCGGCAATGCGGTACAAGTTTCTCTGACTCGTCTACGCGAATACGAACGCGGGCATAGCCGCAATTACTTTGTGCTTTTCGAAATTGCGCTGTTCGTTATTATTATCGGCCTGCTCATGGTTACCCTGAGTGCAGGCGTAAATGTGTACCGCAATATTTCCGAACAGCGTTGGGCCGACGAACAAAACCGCACGGGTTTGACGCTTATTGCCAATAGCGTTCATATTACCGACAGCATCGACGCGGTGGGTGTGGGTGCAGGCCCCGAAGGTCAGGCACTGGTGCTCACCGAAGTGTTTTCAACGGGTGCCTACGAAACTCGCATTTACCTGCACCAAGGTAATGTGGTGGAAGAATACGCGCTAGCAGGCACACCTTATACACCCGAACGTGCTACCCCACTGGTACAAAGTGACACCTTCACGTTTTCATACGCTGAAAACTTACTCACCGTAAACACGGAACGCGGCAGCCAGCAGATTATGCTGCACAGCGTACGCAAAACGGGCACGGGTACAAGCGTGAAAGGCGGTGAAGCACGTGGTCAATAAGAACACCGCTTCACTAAGCGTCCGACGCAAGCTCGGCTCGAGCGTGAACGCCAGCAACCGCGCTTTCGTTGTGGAAGCTTTAATCCTGCTTGCCTTCCTGGCAGCTGCAGTAGCCATTGTTCTGCAGCTTTTTGCAGCAGCGGGTGTGCAAAGCCGCGAAGCTCACAAGCTGAGTCTGTCGGAACACCTGGCAACCAACACGGCCGAAAGCTTTGGCGCCAATCCAAAAACGGTGCCTTCAATTGTCTATTACGACGCCGACGGCAACCCGCTCGAATATGAAAAGGGTGCGGTCTATTCCGTCGAAACTACTATTACGCCGCAGCGCACTGAAGCGGGTACGCTCTATACCGCCAACATCGTGGTCACCAACTACGAACTGCGCTACGACGGCAATGTCACGTATGAACTGCAAACCAAACGCTACCTTTCTGCCTTGGAAGGTGGTGGTTCGTTATGAGTTTGCGCTCGAACGAAACGGTCATTCGCATGGGGCCCATTACCGTTATTGCCCTGCTCATCGTTATTGCGCTGGCAACCCTTGGCATACTTTCGCTAACCACGGCGCGGGCGTCCCATGTGGCCGCTTCGAAGCAAGACAACGCTATTCAGGCGCTCTATGAAAACGAAAGGGCTGCCCAGGAATTCCTGGCAAGCGTTGACGGCGCGCTTGTTCCTGCGCGCAATAATGTACTCAGCGCAGACGAAGCTATTAATAGCCTGAAACAGAGTGGCGTCCTGGAAGGGGCCGAAGTGAACGGCACAACTATTTCGAAAACATTTGAAAACGACGCACGTAAGTTAAACGTCATGTTAGCTATTCGCGACGACTTGAATTACCAAGTTATTTCCTGGAAGACAGAAGCAAAAATCGACACGACCGAAGAAGTCACACTTTGGCAAGGTAATAACGCTTAGAATAAGCGTAAGGGAATAGGAGCAATTATGGATATCAAGACACTGCTGGGCAAAATGGTGGAGGTTGAAGCATCCGACATCTTCATCATTGCTGGTCTGCCACTTTCCTACGCCGTTGGACGCAGACAGATTCGCACCGACACAGCACCGCTGAAGCCTGCCGACACCAAGGCACTCGTGGACGCCATCTATGCGGTTTCAGGGCGCGACGTAAAGATCTTCGAAGACAACAAGAACCACGACGACGACTTCAGCTTTAGTATTCCGGGGCTTGGCCGTTTCCGTGCGAACATCTTCCGTCAGCGCGGTTCATACTCTGCAGTTATCCGCGTTATTCCCTTTGGCCTGCCTTCTCCTACCGACCTGCATATTCCGCATGCCGTTATGCAGTGCGCCGATTTGCAGAAGG
>CAJOJB010000076.1 GCA_905234635.1 uncultured Eggerthellaceae bacterium
AAAGCTCTCTTCCGTCCCATGATTGAAGCATATCTGGGATGTTTTCAGGATCGAAAGGCTGTCCCAATAATTCCCCTTGTTTTGCTCCTTCTATTATAACATAAGCTGGAGAAAGTGGAATTAAGGCCTTAATTGTGGGTAGGGTAAAAATTGTAGCTTGACCAAAAAAAAGTGGTTGCCAGCTAACATTTCAACTAGAATGTGGACGAAAGCTTAAACCTACATGTGCACGAGCGTGTTTGCATTGGAAGGAACTACTGTGACCTTAAGAGAAGTTGCCGAAAAACTAGTTGAACTAAGCACCTGGATAAGAGAGCTCTCGTCACCACGGATTACGGATATCGATGATGCTGCAACCTATCGCGAGGTACTTCTGACTAACTACCGCAGGATAGGGGACATCGCCCAGATTAAGACCCACCTTTTGGATGAATATTTGGTGCCCCTACTAGAGAGCGACCATTTGCTCAACGAAGAGGAACTTTCGGCTCTTCAATACCTGAGGGCGAACCTTCTCGATGCCTATGTCATGGACAATATTGACACCCCATTCGTATACAAGGTTGCTCAGCGCCTTTGTGAAGACGCAGAAAGAAAGCAAGATACCGAGGCTATTATTATTGCGCTCGACGATTGCGTAATGGCTGCTTATGCCTATCTTGCCATGGTACGAAGGGTGTATCCGTATTCCGATTCCGCACTCGAATGCCGGGAAGAAGGCCTTAAGGCGGCTAATCAAATCTTGGAATACTTACCCGCAGAAAAGCTCGAAACCCTGCCAGAAGGCCCAGTCAGAGAAGCGGTGCTTATCAATTCCAGATACATCACCACATTTTATGAGTACCCGCTCACAGAAGACGACACTAATCTTACCGAAACAATTCTTCAAATACTCAGGCGCGCTCTTTCGCTTAAGGACATTCCAAAGTACCGAGAGCTTATGCCCGACTTCGACTGGGTATACCACGAGTTCCGTACCTTGCACTACTTCAGCGTCTTGACCATCTTTCGCAACCTATACGGCTTCAACCAGGAACAGCTTGCTGAAATTAATAAAAATGCAAAGCGCCTTCTGGAACTCTGGAACAAAGAGTACGACTATCTTAAGACTTATAACTCGACGGACACGATAGAGTTTGCGGTTACACGCTGCGCCTATTTGGCTGGCGATATCGACAAGGACACTTACAAAGAAAAGCTCTTTGAATTTGCCGCAAGGTCGAAAGAAGATACCTTCAACGCCGACGAAATGCAGCGCAAAACTTCGATTCCTATCGAGTATTTATTAACGGTCGATCAAGATAATGTCAGCGAAAAAGACCTGGAAACTTTAGCGGGTTTTTACAAAGAGCTCATCAGGTATATTCATAAGATGCCCAAGATGGGCCATCTTTCCTTCCTCTTGACCGAACTGGTCTACCTGCTCAGGCGCTTTATAGATGTTGAAGGCTCAGTCGATTTTGAGAATATGTACCTGTCGCTTCTCGCGGCTATTCATCCGCCGACCTACATTCATTCTTTGTCGGTGGCAGACCTGAGCTCGTGTCTTGCTAAGCATCTCTTTAAACGGCATCCAGAAATGTTTGAGAATACGCCAGGATACCCAGAAGTCGATGCAATCGCAGACCATGTTTGGCACGCAGCTGCCTATCACGACATCGGGAAACTTTTCATTGTAGAAACGATTATTACCTACGGCAGACCGCTTTATAACAGGGAATTCAAGTGGATACGCTGCCATCCCGAAGTTGGCGCAGATCTTCTTTCCAGTCGCGAAAAGACCAAGGACTACGCCGACGTAGCCCTTGGACATCAGCGCTGGTATGACGGAAAGGGCGGGTATCCAGAGTCTTATAATCCAGCAGCGGCCAAGAACCGCCTGGTGGTTGACATCGTCGCCTGCGCGGACTGTCTCGATGCTGCAACTGACAACGTGGGGCGTTCGTATAAAAAGGGCAAGACTCTTGACGAATTCATTGAAGAACTCAAAGAGGGGAGTGGCACGCGCTACGCACCGTTTTTGCTTGAGCTTTTTGAAGACGAGGAAGTTTACCGTGAATTAGAGAACCTTTTAAGCTCTGGCCGCGACGAAAAGTATCACCATACGTACACGATTCTCGAGAAAGTGATGCGTTAAACATGGATATCGGCAAATACGATTCAAGCACGAAAGAACTTATTGAAAAGGTATACGAGCAAAAGCTCAACATTTCAGAAGAAGTTCTGGACACGCTTGCTCGCCTGAAAGAAGTTGCCTACGAAATGGAAGACTTCGCCCTTCAAGGCTTCGTACATTTCCATATGGCTGACGCTCTTTATACCTTCGAAAAAGGATATGCGAGCTTTCGGGAAAATCTTGCCAAGGCCATTTCTTTCTTTGAGTTGGCGGGCGAAAATGAACTTCTGGCTCGCGCCTATAATTATGTTGCGGTGGATGCGCTCAACAACGGCAGTTTCGACGTGGCATACCTTTATTTGATGAACGCCATGCATACCTGCGAAAAGATTGAAAACAATTATCTGCTTAGCCTTATTAACAACAACATCGGTCAGGTCTATGCGAGAATGCATAGCTACGAAAAAGCGATTGACTACGTGCGAGAGGGCACCAGGCTTCAGGGTCTAAGTTCCAAGGATGACTTTTATTACTATCAGAATATGATTAACGGCTATTTTTCGGAGGGCATGTTATCTGCTCTCATGGGAGATGTCGAGGGTGCCAAAAAGGCAAATGCGGAAATAGCCAAGCTGGAAGAGGAAGCTGACATTTCCAATACCCCGAGCGTTTTTATACCACTATCCATGCTCAGGGTGATAATCAGCGTTTTTGAAGGTAGCGAAGAAGAATTCGAGGCGCGCAGTAAGGACATCATCGAAAAGCTGCAAGGCGCTTATAGGGTATACGACTTTATTACGGATATAGAGGATTTCTGCCACATCCTGATTGACCATGGCAAGCTGGATACTGCTCAAGAAGTAATTAATGTCGTCAAAAGCACGGTGGAAACGAGCCCCGTCATACTGATGAAGAAAATTATTTCATCCCTTGAAATTGCAATCTTCGAAAAGATGGGTGATGTCGAAAAGGTAAACCTCCATCTGCGCGAACAGTACCATCTGGCCGAACAACAGCAAGACGAACAAAACAGGATATATCAGTATTCCATAGACCTAATCAATATAATGAATAATCAGCGAAAGGAACAGGAAAGGATCCGCCTTGAAAACAAGATGCTCCAGTCGCAGGTGGAAAAAGACCCGCTGACGGGGCTGGCTAATCGCCTTAAGTTCGACCAGCTTATATCATCGATGTTCGAAAACGCGAAGGAACACAAAACGCTCTTTGCAGTATCTATCATGGACATTGATATGTTTAAGGACTACAACGACACCTATGGGCATCTGGCCGGTGACATTTGCCTGCAAACGGTGGCGAATGTTATTCAAGATGTTTCTGACAGGCACGGTGTTTTTTGCGCACGCTACGGTGGAGATGAATTCGTCATGCTTTACGAAAGAAAAAACGACGAAGAGGTTAAAAACATTGCCCATGAACTGGGGAAAAGGGTGCTTGAAGAGGATATAGCATTCGGGGATACTGATAAAAATGTTCGCGTGTCGATTTCGCAGGGGATATGCAATAGCATACCCGCCGAAGGGCAAAGCCAAAACGATTTCCTCAATGAAGCGGACAACGCGCTTTATGCCGTGAAAAAAAGCATGGACACGCCAGGGGAAAGAGAATCCGTAAGACTCGTGCATCTGTAAGACGGGCGGATTGGTCTTCTAGCTAGCGGGCGCCTGGCCATCGTTGCATTTTCGTAGCCCCTTGTTGCATGCTACACTACATGCAGGGGGTTATGAATGGATGAATCTCTTTTAAGAATTGTGTACTACATTGAAGTCAATGTCGTATGCATTATCATGCTCCTTTCCCTGCTGTATTTTTTTCTCGCAACACCAAGGGGTCGGCAGAAAGCATTTGGTACAAGGCGCTTATTTGGTGCGTTGTTGTTTATTGTATCTGCGATACGATTGCTGTTGTCTTTAGGGGGGCGCAGGGTGCTGAGGCACGGGCAATCCTGTGGCTTGCAAACACGCTTTATGTGACGGCGCCTATCTTCATGATTGTGTGTTGGGGCAGGTACACCAATTTGCGCACCTCTTTTGCTTACCAATTTCCCGCATGGACCAAAACATTCAATAAGATTCTTCTTGTTATTGCATTTGCCACCATGCTGCTGGCACTTTCGACGCCCTTTACCGGCTTTGCCTTTACGCTTGACGAGCAGAATATTTATCACAGGCAGCCAGGTATCTATATGGTTTTGGCGGTGGTCTTTATAATCCTTATCTATATCACCATCCGCATGATGGTGGTAAGCAAGAAGGGTGAAACGCTTGAAGTAAGGCGCATTGCCAAAATACTTGCCTGGTTTGCTGCGCCCTGCCTTTTGTTTCCCATTCTGCAAATGGGCGCCTATGGAAGCACTATGTCACAGGTTGGTTTTACCTTCGGCATTTTTATTATTCACCTTGGCGGACAGCAGGCGCAAATATCTAAAGATGCTCTTACGGGCATTAATAACAGGCAGGAATACGAAAAGATGGCCGACCGCCTTATGGCGGGGTCAGGCGGAAAGCTGCTTGTTGCCATAGCTGACGTTAACAAGTTCAAGGCGATTAACGACACGTATGGTCACGCCGAAGGCGATCGCGCCCTGCAATCGGTGGCAAAAATTCTTGCCCAGACCTGCGGAAAGTGCCATGACGCTTGCAAGCTTGCCTTGTTCCGCTATGGCGGCGACGAGTTCATTATGCTTTCAACGGACTTCCAGGAAGAAACAGCCGAGCAGGTCCTGCGTAAGGCGCTCGGGCAAACGCAAGACGAATGGAACGCGAAAAGCTCCGCCAAATACGACATTTCACTCAGCCTTGGCATTGCTCAGGGTTCTTATTCAGGCGAAGAAGACTTTAAGGCCTTGGTTGCTGCGGCAGATGTCGACATGTACCGCGTTAAGAAGCTGCTCACTACTTAAGGTTGTGGTTTACAACTGGTAGGCGGTGCGGGCAAAAGTGGCTTACAATAGCGGATGGACGTATAGAAAAAAGCGAACGTAAAAGACAGTAAGGGAACGTGAACGCCATGAACATACCAAGTCATGCGCTCGCACTTCAAACACTCATGCTTCAGGCGGCCGACGAAGTACGCGGGTCAGTTTTGTTTGGGGAAAGCCTCGACCGCGCCCGTGAAGCAGTGGTGCCATTTATGGTGGGGGAGAAGTTTCCGTGTGTTTACCTGGAGCACCCGCTTATTGGCGACCCTTTTCTTGATGTAACAGTGCTCTATGGAAAAATCGAACCAGGCTTTTGCATAGAGTCCGATGCTGCGCACGGAACAGAAGAGCTCATCGACTAGTACATAAGCGCATGCGGTCGCCACGAAGGCATTAGTTTCGGCTTTGGGCTAGACACGGAAAAACCCGAGCTGCCTGCCGCTGCCGTGCACTTTCAGCCACGTGGTCATACTGAATTGGTCGAGCCCTTCTGCAGGGTGCTTGGGGAACCTGAGCGTGCCCAGCTTTATCTCGATTGAAATAAGCGCTTGCCCGCTGAATGGGCATTGTCCTTTTTTGGCATGTTCAGGGGCCGCCCAGGTTCGCCCCTGCGCGTATGTGGCTACCTGGATTCCGCAGAAACGGATGCCTGCTCCCAAGACCCTTCGCGCCTTGCGTCTATCTTCGACACCATTGGTTTTTCGGCATACGATTCAGCCATGCTTACCGAAGTAACTACGTTTATGGATGCGGCGCCTGTTGGTATCGACTTCTAGCTTGACGTATGGCCCGACATGATGTTCATGTTCCAAATGGCCGATGAGTATTTGCCGGAATCGCACTTGGCCATTGAACGCGTCGGAAAGCTTGTCACATTCAAAAGAGAAGCGGTTGACGAACAG
>CAJOJB010000077.1 GCA_905234635.1 uncultured Eggerthellaceae bacterium
AGGTGAAATGTTTTCAGAATTGGCGCCCGCAACGCTGGAAGCAGATGCGCTATCGCCTGCGCTGCTGGCAGGTGTGCAGGCGGTAAGGCAGACAGAAAGACCCAAGGCACAAAGTGAAAAGCATATAAGCAACTTGGTTTTCACGGGCCTTCCTTTCGGACAAACAGGAGGGGCGAGTGCGGCCCCTCCTGCGTTGTTTTAGTATTGCGTGTTAAGGCGAAGTATTGTGCCGTCGTGCCAACACGCACTAGCCAATCGATGCCTTTACGTGTTCGACATAGATGTCATCAATTTCGTCGATCTGGCCGAGGCCTTCAATGACGCTGGTAACTTCGATGCCTTCAGCCATAAGCATGCCAGCCAGGGATTCGGGATCGACTTCGCCGTTTTCGCTTTCGCCCGTGCCAGCCATGTCGTTATTGGCATGATCGCCCGCAACTACCATGAGGGGGCGCAGCACGGCCTTGGTGTAGCCGCCGTCTTTAACAAACGCGATGGTTTCATCGAAGCCTGGGGTCTGCTCGACGGTGCAGACAAAGTAGGTTTTCTTGCCAGCAGCATTCAGTGTTTCCTGGAATTTGTCGTAGGCACCGTGCGGGGCGGCTTCGTTGCCGTGACCCATCAAAATGATGGCAGTGTCGTCGGCTTCGTATTTGGCCGTTTCCTGGGTAACAGCATCGCACACGTCGACATAGTCCTTGTCGCTGGTGAGCAGCGGAGTGCCCAGTACCACGTCTACGCCCTGGCTGCGATAGTTGTCAACGGAATCGGAAATATCGCCGAATTCAGCACCATCAGTCAGGTGCGTGGGCTGAACGATAATCTTTGGGGCGCCGTCGGCAATGGCGCGATCCATGGCCTCTTCGAAATTATCGATATGGCGACCAGTATCTTCTTCGATATGGTCAATAACAATTTGGGCCGTGAACGCGCGCCGGACGTCGTAGTCCGAAAAGGACTCGCGAATTGCGGACTCAATTGCGCCAATAGTAATGTGGCGGCTTTCGGGGAAACTGGTTCCAAAACTGGTGACAAGAATTACTGGCTTTGCCATGGCTTTCTCCGTTACTTCTGCAGGGGCTGATGATGCGGCAGCTTCTTCCGCGCTGCTGGCGGCTGCTTCGGCGGCGCTTGAAGCCGCGGCCGATGAAGCAGCTGGCGTGCTGTTGGAACAACCAACCAGGCTTGCGCCCAGTGTGGCTGCACCCACGGCGGCAATCCCTGCAAAATGACGGCGTGTCATTTGCCTATCCGACATGTTTTCTCCTTTCCTGTTGCGTTGCGCGTCGTGCACAACACCCATCATGTCGAAACTGGTCCATTGCATATCTCTCCAAAAATAAAGCGCCCAAGAGGGCGCCCGGAAAACACGTCAGACTAACAAGAGAGACGCGCAGCTCCGGGGTTCACAGAGCTCTTTGAAGCGGTAACGTGTAGGCCGAGCATTCTGGCTTAAGGAAAAACAGAACTTTCCTCTTACAGTAATGGCCCTTGCCCAGGACTTTCACCTGGTTCCCTCGGCACGTCAACATTACTCGTACGCACACTACACGCGTATGCAATTTCCAAGTTTCTTGCGCAGACAATTGTACTCTTGAACAGGTGTAGCAGCAACGAAATTATTGTAATCGGCAAAGGTCGAATGCCGTATCATAGTAAGGAATACAGAGGACAGAGGATTTTGGTGCATATTCTTGTTGACATAGCAGGCGAACGTCGCGAACTGGCGGCCCGCGAAGGGCAGAGCGTCTTGGATGTCTTGCAAAATGCGGGCATCGAAATTAATGCGCCCTGCGGTGGTGCTGGTACCTGCGGCAAGTGTCAGGTGATGGTGCGCGGCGAAGACGGCCTGTCTTATCGTCTTGCCTGTGAAGTGCCCGCCGAAGATGGCCTTGAAGTGGTTGTTGAACGCGTGGCTGCCATGGAAGTTATCGAAAGTGGTATCGCTGAAGTTTTCCCACCGACCGCAGGGGCCAGTGGTTTGGGCGTGGCTGTGGATGTGGGCACTACCACTTTGGCGGCCCACCTGCACGACCTGGCTACGGGTGAACGTTTGGCCAGTGTAAGCCGCGCCAACCCCCAGTCGTCGTTTGGTGCCGATGTCATCAGTCGCATTACGGCCAGCGTCGAAGGCAAGCTATCGCCCATGACCGAAGTCGTCCAAGACGCCCTTCTTGAAATGGAAGAACAGCTGTGCAAAGCGGCAGGAGTATCTGCGGAAGGCGTGGTCAAGCGTACGCTTACGGGTAATACGGTTATGCAGCACATTGCTTGTGGTTTGCCGCCCGACTCTATTGGTGTGAGTCCCTTTACGCCGCTTTCCCTGTTTGGCGACATGCGAGATTTGGGAAAGGGCAACAGCTACTACTTCATGCGCTGCATTGCTAGCTATGTGGGTGGTGACTTGACAGCGGGCATGCTGGCATGTGGCCTCGACCGCGCGGGAACCGCCCTGCTTATGGACCTAGGTACCAATGGCGAAATGGCTCTTCATCATGAAGGGAACATCTATGCTTGTGCAACGGCGGCAGGCCCCGTGTTTGAAGGCGCCAATATCCATTTCGGAATGCCCGCGCTCCCTGGCGCTATCGCAAAAGTTGGCCTGAGCAAGCAGTCGCCCGACCCTGCCATTGAGACTAGGGTATTGGGCGACGTGGAGCCGATTGGTATCTGCGGCACGGGCATCGTGGACGCCGTGGCGCTCATGGTGGAATTGGGCGTAGTGGAAGAAAGCGGCTACCTGCAAAGCCTCGATGAAGCGAGTGAAGATCTGCGCCATTTCTTGGGCGAAGAAGAAGGCACGCACGTCTTTTATCTGACGCCCGACAAAACGGTTTATATCACCCAGGCAGATGTGCGCAATGTCCAGCTTGCCAAGGCTGCGGTCTGCGCCGGCGTGCGCACCCTCGTGCATCGGGCGGGCATTTCTATTAACGATCTGGAAAAGCTGTATGTGGCAGGGGGCTTCGGTGCCGTTATAAGCATGAAGAGTGCCGCGCGCATTGGCTTGTTCCCGCGCGAACTTGAAAATCGCGCGCAGAGCATTGGCAATTCTTCAGCGGAAGGCGCAGCGGCTCTGCTCATTTCCGAAGAAGCCGCACGCCGCGAAGAAGAAATCGCCGACAAGTGCGTGTACGTTGAGCTTTCCACTTCACCCGAATTCAACGAATTCTATATCGACGAAATGGAATTTTCAGAATAACGCGCGAAGCCCTTGGGGACGCATGGATGCGTACCAAGCAGAAGGTCAAGCACGTTTGTGCCACTAAAGCAATTTGGCAAGCTCGGCCGTGAATTCGGGCGTGCTTCCACAGCAACTACCCACGATGGTCACGCCCGCATCAAGCATGGGTGCCACAGCCGCCGCAAAGTCTTGGGCTGTCATGGGGTAGACCACCTTGCCGTCAACGAAGTCGGGCATGCCTGCGTTGGGCTGAGCAAGCACCGGCACCGTGGCTACGCTTACCATATCTTTGACCAAGGGAAGCAGGGTTTCGGGGCCGTGCGAACAATTGATGCCCACCACGTCGGCGCCTGCTCTCTGCAGTCGTTCGGTTGCTGAAGCCACGGTGTCGCCCATAAGCGTGTGGCCATTGGCTTCGAAGGTCATGGACGCAAACACGGGAAGGTCGGTGTTTTCTTTGGCAGCACGGATAGCGATTTCGGCTTCCGTGGCGTCGGCAATGGTTTCGATGAGAACGAAGTCTGCGCCAGCCGCTTCGCCCGCCTTGGCCTGTTCGGCGAATAATTCGTAGGCATCTTCTGGTTCCAAGTCACCATATGGTTCAAGCATTTGGCCCGTCGATCCAATGTCGGCCGCAACAAAATTTGGCCCTGCCGCGCGAGCACAGGCAACGGCAGCCGCAAAAATATCGGCGACGGGGGTGGTAACGCCATGGTTTTCGAGCGTAGCCCGGTTGGAATTAAAGGTGTTGGTGGTAATAACCTGTGCGCCCGCGTCTACGTATGCCTTGTGAATGCCCGTAATGCGTTCCGGTTCGGTAATGCAGAGCAAGTCGGCAATATTGCCCGTGGGTACGCCCTGCGCTTGCAGGGTGGTGCCCATGGCCCCGTCGAACAGCAGCTTTTCTTCGCCCGCCAGTACCCGAGCCAATTGTTCGCTTGCAATCTTCATATCAAACACCTTTCGTTGGGTCCATTTGCTATCATAGTAAAACCCTATTCGAGCGACAAGGGCTAGGATGTTTGTAATGGCAAACGACCAGGTAACATACGCTAACGGCGCGTCATTTTTCCGCAATACGGCGTGTGAATATTTCCCCTGCCACGAAGGCGTGGACGAAAGTGAATTTAACTGCCTGTTCTGCTATTGCCCTTTGTACGCACTTGGCCCCCATTGCGGAGGCAATTTCACCTACACCAAAAAAGGCGTCAAGGATTGCACGGCTTGCACCCTCTTGCACCACGGCAGCGACGGAGCCCGTATCGTGATGGAGCGCTTTGGCTTGCTCAACGAAATGGCGCGCCAAGGCGGAGTGGCCGAAGCGGCAGATTTGGGAAGCGAAGGCCCCACAGCATGATTGCCCTTGTTACTGGTGGTGCGGCAAGTGGTAAGAGTGCCTATGCGGAAGCGCTGGCGTGTGGTATGTCGCCCGTGCGCACCTACGTAGCGACTATGCAAAATGACAGTGCCGAAGCAGCGGCGCGGGTAGAAAAGCATCGCCGCCAGCGTACAGATGCGGGTTTTGAAACCATTGAAATATGTGGAAGCTTGCGCCATGTTGCGCCAACGGCACACGCCTTGCCCAAAGAAGTGCAAGACAAGCAAGCAGCCGGCGTGGTTTTGCTTGATGACATAGGCAACCTGGTTTCGAACGCCGTTTTTGCCACCGAAGGCACCATGACCAATACCGACGACAGTACCATGGCCAATACCGACGACAGTACCATGGCCAATACCGACGATGTGCTCGCGCGTCTTATCCGCGAATTCGACGACCTTGCTGCGCAATACGCGCATGTGGTGGTCGTGGGCAATGAAGTGGGTGCAAGCGGCCAGCAGTTCGATGCCGCCACTGAGGCCTGGGTGCGCGTGGTAGGCAATCTGTGCCGTGCCATTGCTGCACAAAGCGACATTGTCGTAGAAGTAGTGGCAGGCCAGCCTAATGTTGTGAAAGGGACGGCTCCAGCGCGACCCCAGAAAGTTGACTCTGCCTTGTTGCGCCAACAAGCGGCAACCCTGGAAATGGAAGGTGTTGTTGTATGAGCATCTTCCGATCTATCGCCATGGCCTTCTCCTGTTTTTCGGTTATTCCCATGCCGCAGGGTGAATGGGACGAACGCAATATGCGCTATATGATGGCAGCGTTTCCCCTGGTGGGCGTTGTCATTGGTCTGTTGGTATGGCTGTGGGATGTGCTGTGCGGGCAACTGGGCTTTGGCACGTTGTTGCGTGCAGCAGGCTTTACGCTTATCCCTGTTTTAATTTCGGGTGGAATCCACATGGACGGCTTTGCTGATGTAATCGATGCCCAGTCAAGCCATGCTGAACCCGTGCGAAAACGTGAAATATTGAAAGACCCTCATGCAGGTGCTTTTGCCATTATTGGTGTGGCGTGCTACCTGCTTGCCTACTTTGCCCTGGCAAGTGAAGTAGCACCCGCGCATATCGTGGCGTTGGCGTGCGTGCCAGTTATAAGCCGCGCGTTGAGCGGGCTGGCAACGGTGAGCTTTAAAGCCTCGAAGCCCGATGGTATGTTGGCAAAGGAACGTGAGTCGGCAAGCCAAAATGGAGTCCGCATTGTGCTGGCGCTGGTACTGATGGCAGTTCTTGTTTTGCTTGCCTGGC
>CAJOJB010000078.1 GCA_905234635.1 uncultured Eggerthellaceae bacterium
TGGTCGCGCCAAAAATACCGTCACCGTCGCCACAGGGGAAGCCCAAGGCACCCAGGGCGTTTTGTAACTGAAGTACGTCATTGCCATGAAAATGAGGCATGCGCAAGAACAAGGTACGGTCGCCCAGAACAAAGGTGGCATCCAAAAGTGCCGCCCATACCGCATCGTCTACCACTTGGGACGAGCCAAGAGCATGGGCGCGACAAAATGCTTCAACCGCAGCGATAGTAGCGTCGTCGAACGTACCCGTAACGGCATCTTCGTCCAAGAAGCCAAGAGACGCCAGCTTCCGCTGCACGTCCTGTACCGCTGCACCCGTGTCGTTTTTTCTAATTTCGTCCATGTTTAAATACTATCAGAAGCGCAGGTAAGCGTTGGTAAGACAGCGAGAAACGCATATGCGTTTTGTATGGTCAAGCCGCTACCCAAGTCGCTGCACAAACCAATCCCCCATCGAAATAAGCATATCGCGCGAAGGGGACGGGTCGAGCATGTCCAGCAAGCGATTCTTTGCGATGCTTGTCAGGTTTTCAGCATAGCTGCGCGCATAGTCGATGCTGCCCGATGCCTGCATAATTTCCACCGCTTCGTCGAGCACCGCGCGGTCCTTGTTTTTCGAAGACAAAATTTCGATAAGGCGATCACGCTCGGATGAGTTTTCCAACGCATGGACTACAACCAGGGTACGCTTGCCTTCGGTAATGTCCAGGCGGAAGTCCTTCTTGGTGGATTCTTCGGTCCCAATAAGGTTGAGCAAGTCGTCTTGAATCTGGAAAGCCAAGCCGGTATCCAGGCCGTAGTTGCGCAGGGCTTCGATTTGGGCTTCCGTGCCGCCGCCTATGATGGCGCCAATGGCCAGGGGCACCGCTCCCGAATAATGGGCGGTCTTGTGCGTAGCCATAATAAGATAATCTTCGGGTGTTACGTCATAACGACCATCTCGCGCCCAACCAATGTCGAGCGCCTGACCTTCGATGGTCCGACGTGTCATCTTAATGAGTTCGGTTACCACGCGCACTTTCGTAGCGTCATCGAGCGACGAGTCGTTCATTACTGTGCCGTTTACCAACGAAAGACCCAAGTCGCCCATGTTGATGGCAAGGCCAAGGCCTTCAGTTAAGTGAATGCAAGGTTCGCCCCTGCGCAATTCGGCCCCGTCGGCAATGTCGTCATGAATAAGGGCTGCCGTATGGAAGTGTTCGATAGCTGCCGCCGCGCTCGTCGCACGCACCGGGTCGCCGCCAACGGCCAGGCACGCCGCAACGCAGATAAGGGGACGGTGGCGCTTGCCGCCGTTTTGGCTGTATTCATGCAAGGGAGCATACAGGTAGCGATCCATGTCCGGATGAGAACCACAGGGGATATAGGTATTAACCAGGTCGCCCACCTGGTCGGCGTACAAGTTGAGGTATTCTTCAAAGCTTGTTGGCAGATGGTCTGCAGAATCTAAAATCTGTCGAATATTTCGAACGCTTGAGTCTGGTGTCATGGGAATCTCCTTCTTGGTAGGGGTGCAGGGACTCGAACCCTGAAGCCTTGCGGCGGCGGATTTTAAGTCCGCTGCGTATGCCAATTCCGCCACACCCCCACAATCGAGTGCTATTCATTCTACCACCTTGTCGGATGGAGAAAAGTCAGCGAAACTTTTTTGCGGAATCTAAAATAATACCTTCAAGAATATCGGTTTCACTTGCCGTGAAAGACGGTAGCCCCGACAGCTTCAAAACTTGCTGCAAAATAATAAAACCAGCCACGATAATGGGCGCACGCTTAGGCTGAAGTCCTACCACCTTCACGCGCTCTTCCAGCGGCAAGGCAGCAAGATGGCGGATGAGCGCATCGAGCGTTTCGGCATCTACCGCGCTGCCATGCACCACGTCGGGTTGGTATTGTTCCATGCCTCGATCGATGGAAACCGCCGTCGTAGCCGTTCCTGCTACCGCCACATAACGCTGCGGAACGAAGCCCAAGGATTGCAACTCATTAAAAAAGGGTGTGAATTCTTCCTGCACCCATGCGGCAAGGTCTTCTTGTTCGGCCCGGGTGGGTGGATCGCTTTGCAGAAGTCGCTCGGTCGCACGCCTGCTTCCGATATTAAACGAATGAGAATAGACAACTCCTTCGCCCGCCACACCCGCAATAAGCTCGGTGGAGCCACCGCCCACATCGGACACGAGCAGTCGTTCACCCAAAAAGCTCCCTGAAGCACCCAAGAAAGAAAGCTGGGCTTCGTATTCACCAGGGATAACGCTTAGTTCCACCCCCAGTTCAGCTAGGCGATTCGCAAATTCGTCTGCATTACGTGCGTCACGGCTCGCACTTGTTGCCAGGCAACGCACAACAATGAGTTCGTCCCCTGATAGTTCGTCTATAGCGGTACGGTATTGCGCCACCACCGCACACACGCGGTCGATAGCATCGGGAGCGAGCATGCCCGTTTCGTCAACGCCGGCACCCAGATTTACGATTTCCGAACGTCGGTATAGTTCGTGAAGTGCGCCCTGTTCGTCGACGTCGGCCACCAACAAACGTGCCGTTACCGTACCAATATCTATCGCTGCATATCTCATGCACGTAATTGTATCGCAAGGAGGTTTGTGCCCAGAGGGGCATAAGAAGCCCTCGCCCGAATGCTATTCTTCTTCGAGAGCTTCGGCGATTTCGTCGGTAATGTCCATGGTGTGGAAGACACCTTGAAGGTCTTCGAGTTCTTCCAGCTTGTCCACCAAACGCATGACCTTCTTAGCATCGGAAACCGAAACGCTTGCAGGCGTAGTGGGTTCCATGGTGAATTCCGCGCCCTTGGTTTCGACACCTGCGGCTTCGAGCGCATTCTTTACCGCCATCAGCTCCGTGGGGCTGGTATAGACAATCCATTCGTCTTCGGCGTCTTCAAAGTCGTCGGCGCCTGTTTCCATAACCACCATCAGCTGCGCCGTTGGGCTTAGTGGGGTTCTTCTTGTCGTCGGTTTCCACGATCTTGGGAACCATAATCTGGCCCTTGCGTTCAAACTGGAAAGCCACCGAACCACTCGTGCCCAGGTTACCACCGTGGTGGGTAAAGGCCGCGCGCACGTCGGCTGCGGTGCGGTTGCGGTTGTCGGTAAGGGCTTCGCAGTAAATGGCAATGCCCGCAGGACCATAGCCTTCGTAAATAACGGTTTCGTAATTGGCAGCGTCCTTGCCAGAACCAAAGGCCTTGTCGATAGCAGCCTTGATCTTGTCCTTGGGCAACGAATAACCTTTGGCCTTTTCAATGGCCGCCGCAAGCGATGCGTTGTTTTCAGGGTTCGGGTCGCCGCCTTCCTTGGCCGCAACCGTAATATTACGTGACAGCTTGCCAAACAGGGCGGAGCGCTTTGCGTCCTGCGCTGCCTTGCGATGTTTCGTTGTTGCCCACTTTGAATGTCCTGACATGGTCTTCCCTTTCGTATTTGTCGAGGCGCTTTTACGCCCAACTGTTACAGAAGCTTCTGAAATGCTGCTTCACTTTTTTCTTGTACGTCCTTATGAAGTGCCCAATAAGTGTCGAGCAGTTTGATGCAGTTCGGAGTGAGCGTTGAACCACGCGCTCCGTCGCGGTCGAGAAAGGCAAAACCGAGGGCATCTTCTGTTTCCTTTACAATACGCCACGCCTTGCTATAGGCCATGCCCATGCGCTTTGCCGAAGCATTCAAAGAACCTGTTTCACGCACCCCTTCCAACAAAGCTGCAACACCTGGACCAAGCGCTATACTGGCTTTTGACTTAGGGTTTTCAATAGTGAGCTTAACCCTAGGCTTGAGGTTCGTTAACTTCATGTAGTTCTCCTTTATATTAATGTCCCGCACCAGCTGTCATGGCAACTGCATGCTCCAATTGTTCATAGACAGCTTCCCAATTTTCGCGGGCTGCACGTTCGCTGCCGGGCAGATTAATTACGAGTGTTGCGCCACGTTGCATACAAACCGCACGTGAAAGCATAGCACGTTCCGTTTTAGCGAGCGAATAGCTGCGCATAGCTTCCGCAATTCCGGGCACATTACGTTCACACACGTCCTGAGTAGCTTCAGGCGTAACGTCACGCAGGGAAAGGCCCGTGCCGCCACAAGTAAGTACTACGTCCGCCCTCAATTCGTCGGCGGCTTCCACGATGGCACGGGAAATTTCCGTGCGTTCATCTGGGACAATAATATGCGAAGCTACCTGCCAGCCCTGCTCTTCAATGAGCGTTGCGAGGGCGGCACCCGCTGTGTCTTCTTCAAAGCTGCGCGTATCTGAACACGTGATGATAGCAAAACGTATACTCATGACTACTCCTTAAACGAGTGTTCTTTTTAGAACTAACCTTAAATGACCGTATTCGAACCAATGTCGAAATGGACGATGTCGACCTCTTCGCCGGCAGGAATATGGTTCACTTCGCCGGGCACAATGACGAGGCAGTCGCTGTTGTGGAACACCCCAAAGAGGGCCGAGCTCTGATTGCTGTAGGGCGTGGCCACCAGCTTGCCTTCTTCGTTGCGGCTAAGGCTTGCGCGCTGGAAATTCCAGCGGTCGCCCTTCTTCTTGGCGTCAGCGCCCAGGATGGCACGCTGGGTAGGATGGAACAGTTGCGCCCTACCCTGCATTTTTTGCAGCGCAGGGTACACGAGCATTTCAAAGCCGCAAATGGCGGCTGCCGGGTTGCCCGCCAGACCCAAGAAGGGCGTCCCTTCAATCATGGCGAAGGTCTGGGCCTTGCCGGGGCGCATGTTCACATACTTATAGAAGACCTGGCCAAGTTCACCTGCAATTTCGGTAATGAAGTCGTAGTCGCCGCCACCCGCGCCGCCGCTGGAAACCACAAAGTCGCATTCGCTGATGGCCTGGGCAAGCGTTGCTTTAATGGCGTCATATTCGTCGGGTTGGATAGGGTATGTTTTTGCTTCTGCGCCCGCGTTGTGAACACAGCCAATGAGCGCATACACATTGGAGTTTCTAATCTGGCCAGGGCCGGGCAAGTCTTTGGCTTCCACCAATTCTGTTCCCAAAGAAATAATGCCCACCAAAGGCTTTTTATGGACGGACACTTCCACGTTACCCGTAGACGCCAAAAGGCCCATCCCGGCTGAATCAATCGTGGCGCCCGCTGGCAAAACCAGGCTACCTGCCTGGGCTTCTTCACCTTTATAACGCACGTTTTTACCCAGTTCAACCGCATGGTCGAGCGTAAGGGTGTCGCCCACCATGCCTTCGCCAGTGAAGCGTACTTTTTCAATCATTTCCACCGTGTCGGCACCTGCAGGCATGATAGCACCCGTCATAATGCGCGCTGTTTGGCCCGCCCGAAGTTCGCCTTCATAGCATGCACCTGCTGGAATATAGGCCACAATTTCAAGCTGGACAGGCGAAGCTTCACTGGCTGCAGCTACGTCTTCTGCCTTCAAGGCAAAGCCGTCCATGGCAGAATTATCAAAAGGAGCAATATCAATATCGCTCTTACAATCTGCGGCAAGAGTACGACCCAGTGCGTCCTCTAAGGCAATTTGTTCAACGGGCATAGTTTGAATTAAATCGAGTATTTGTTTCTGTGCTTCTTCAAAGGGAACAAGCTCGGACATGACCCCCTCCTGTCTTTAGGCTGACGTCATTATACTCCAGCGAACATTATTCTTAGCTGGATTATCCCGCGTGCCACAAAGAAGCTTTTTGCACCAAATTGATGCGTGTTGATGTGCGCTCGACTAAGCTGCCAGAGCCCTAGTCGGTCGTCATCGCGTCGGTAGTCTCTGCGGTCATCGTCATCGTCGTCATCGCGTCGGTAGTCTCTACGGTCATCGTCATCGTCGTCATCGTCATCATGGCTACGTTTGTTGTAATCACGATCGTCGTTATCGTCGTCGTCACCATCGTCTTCAACAACACGATAGGCTCCAGAACCAGATTGGGTAGTGCTATTGCTTAATGCTTCGATAAAAGGATCACGACCAGGGCGGCTCTGCTCCTGGACTTCGCTTTCCGCATAAGTTGCGTAAGGAACGGGCGTTGGCGCGTCTATCGTGCCGTCCATGCGCGCAAGCGCTTCGCGATAGGCGTCAACTTCAGCATCGCTGGCAAAGTATGTCTCGGGCCTGGTCGGGCTCACAAATTCGCCCTTGTACATGTGGTCGCCAGGTTCCCAGAGTTTCTGGAAATGTTCTTCCTTCAATCCAGCAAGACTCTTTTCGGTATAAAGATTGATTAAGGCCTTATCGTCCATACTATTCGTCACCTTTCGCCCACATGGCCACACCATTGAAGCTGCCCTGCTAACCCGCAGCATGCAGGCAAAGCAGCAGCTCGGTGAAAAGTATACTGTATGTCGTGGCTCTTCACGCCATGACACCCACCGATGTTTCGCCGGCCTTCTTCCGTCTAGGGCAAAACAGCTTATTCAATCTTCGTGGCTTATACACCCAAAAGATGCAATTACATGGTATGATTGTACTTGCCTATCAGGCATGAACGCACAAGAAACGAACCAGATGCACTAAGGGCAGAATTCATGGCAGGACAAGCACGAATTTTAAACTTCGGTGAAGCGCGAGCCGCTGCTTCTGCACGCACGTCTTCAAACAGGAAGAATTCGTCGCGGAGCCAGTCTTCCCGCAGTGCACGAGGAAGCAATGCTGCGCGTTCCGCGGCAAGCTCAAAGACCAGACGCAATTCAGCTCCTCTTGCTTCCAAGACGTCGACCGCAAAACGCAGCACGGCTGCGAACCGCACTACTTCAAGTCGCGCCACTTCGAGCAACACGCGCAAGTCAAATTCGACGCGTAACTCGCAGTCGCTGCGCCAGTCGCGCAATTCACAAAAGCTCACTCAGGCAAGCAAGGCCCAGAGCGCCAAACGAAACACCCGGCAAGCGCGGTCCAACAAGGCTGCTTCAAGCAAGCAGCGTTCCTTCCGCATGCCCAATATTAAGATGCCACGTGTAAACTTCACACTGCCTAAGCTTCCCATAAGCACGACAGAAACTGGCCTTAAGGTAGGCAGCGTGCAACTAGGGCGCACAAGCACCATAAGTCTTATGGTATGCACCTGCCTTGTCTTGGCATGCTTGCTTATGTACGCACCTGTGAAGGACTATTACACAGCGGTGCGCGACCAAGCCAAGGCCGAAGCAGCGCTCGAAATTGTAACCACGCGCAACGCCGCGCTTATTGAAGATGTGGCCCTGCTCACCAGCGAAGCAGGCATGGAAGACCGCGCCCGCGAACAATATGGCTGGGTAAGACAAGGTGAAAATGCGGTAACTGTGGTGGGGCTTTCAGAAGGTGGCGAACCAAGTGCCGCAGAAATCCTGCGCACCGTAACCTTAAATGACGTCAAGGCGCCCGAAACTTGGTATTCGCCCTTGCTTGATTCTGTCTTCGGCTACGAAAACGCCTAGAAGACTAGGATAATAGCCCTTCTTTTAGCCGCTTCCGTTACGCTCGTTCCCAGGTGCCAGACTTGCCACCGGACTTGTGAAGCAGGCGTACTTCCATAATTTCCATGCCACGGTCGACCGCCTTGCACATGTCATAGATAGTTAAGCACGCCACACTAGCAGCGGTAAGAGCTTCCATTTCGATGCCCGTCTTACCCGTGACGCCACAGGTAGCTTCCACGCGAATGCCTACGCGGCCGTCTTCGCGCACCCCTGCTTGCACGGGAATGCATTCTACCTGCGACTTGGTTATAAGCAAAGGGTGACACATGGGGATAATGCCACTCGTATTCTTGGCGGCCATCACGCCCGCCACGCGTGCGCACGCTAATACATCGCCTTTGGCGGCCTGGCCTGTGGTAATAAGTTCAAGCGTTTCGGGTTGCATGGCGATAAAGCCTTCCGCTACCGCCAGGCGCACCGTGTCGTCCTTGGCGGACACGTCCACCATACGCACGTCACCATTTTCATTTATGTGAGTTAATTCGCTCATGTTGTTCCTAACGTTATAAGGAGGTCTATAAGGTATTTAACTGGCTCTGAACTACATTCTACCGCGAAAAATGCGAGCATTTTTCGCACTTTAATAGTGAAGTGAAGCGCATGAGCGCAAATCAAGCCCTCTGGCTTGTTTGCGCGAACAGCGAGAGTGGCAGTTCAAATACCTTATAGACCTCCTTAGCCGCCTATAACGTTCATGTTGGTTTCCGTGGCATTGGCATGATCGCCTTGGGTGTGCTCTTCGGGTTTGGCACCCAAGGCTTGTTCGATGAGCGCATGGACGTCGGCCTCAGTGCCTTCGCGCAATACAGCGCGCGCGTCGAACTCGTCATCGGAAAATAGGCAGGGGCGCAGCTGGCCAGTACTCGTCAGGCGCAAGCGATTGCATTCCCCGCAAAAGTGGCGCGAAAGCGGCGAAATGAAACCGACGGTCCCCTGCGCTTCAGGGAACTGCCAATACCGTGCGGGACCACCACCGTCGGGCTTGCTCGAACCTTCAACAGGTACCAACTGCGGCAGGTCTTCGTCTGCGGCCTGATGGTTAATACGTTCGCGAATTTCCTCGCAGCTAATGACGTCTTCTTCGCCCCAGCCATGGCCACATACGCCCGAAGAATCGCCCACAGGCATGTATTCGATAAAGCGCATGTGCAAAGGACGATCGACAGACATCCGGGCGAAGGCCAGGTAGTCCTGGTTCAAACTGCGCACGGCAACCGCGTTTACCTTGACAGGGTTAAAGCCCGCCTCAAGCGCTGCATCGATGCCTGCAAGTACATCGTCCAAATCGCCGCCCCGTGTGATTTCCTTATACTGTACTGGGTCAAGCGAATCGAGCGAAATATTCACACGCCGCAGACCTGCAGCTTTCAAGTCGGGAGCAAACTGTGCCAGCAAAATTCCATTAGTCGTCAGCGAAATGTCGTCTATACCGTCTATGGCGTGAAGGTCGCGCACCAGGTCTACCACGCCCTTGCGCACGAGTGGCTCACCGCCAGTAAGGCGCACGCGACGCACGCCCATCTGCGCTGCCACGCGCACAAATTTCAGGATTTCGTCGAAGGACAAGATGTCGGAATGGGCCACCTGGTCCACACCTTCGGCAGGCATGCAATAAATGCAACGCAAATTGCACCGGTCGGTGAGCGAAATGCGCACATAGTCGATTGTTCTACCGTGAGCATCCTTCATGAAAATCCGCCTGTCCTTTCTTTCTGGACAAGGATTATACTCCACGCAACACAATGTATCAAAGATTCGCTATACATTGTTTTACCTGGGTATTTGTGTGAAACGAAGTGAAAAACTACCTTTTGTGCAATGAAATATGAAAGCCGTCCTTCTTTGTTTACTTCGGTTTTTCAAAGGATCACAATGCAATTGTTGAAAGTTTTACGAGACAAGCGTCCCGCAAACGTAAAAGCAAAAAGGGCACAAGCCCACAAAGGAAAGGAAAAGATTATGAAACTGAGCGCACGCAACCAACTGAAGGGAACTATCACCAACGTAGCAGAAGGCGCCGTCAATGGCGTAGTTACCATCGACCTGGACGGCATTCCTGTAACAGCTGACATCACTATGAACAGCATTGACGAGCTAGGTCTGACTGAAGGCAAAGAGGCTTTCGCAGTTATTAAGGCAACCAACGTTATGTTTGCTGCAGGCACTGAACGCATCGCCAATATTTCTGCTCGCAACCAGCTTCCTGGAACTATTGCAGAAGTCAAGAAGGGCGCAGTTAATGGCCATGTTGCACTGCAGCTTGCAGACGGTAATCGCATTACTGGTTCTATTACCAACGCCGCTATCGACGAACTGGGTCTGGCCGAAGGGCAGCCTGCTCTGGCCATCGTCAAGGCAACCGACGTTATGGTTGGTGTTGAATAAAGACGCACTGCTTTTACAAGCAGCCATAATTAAGCAGGGCCGGCTATACCGGCCCTTTTCTTTTCGACAGAAAACGAAAGCTTACACTACCCTACACTTCATAAAGAATGTTGCCGCAACGCGACAAGTCATACGATGCCGCGCGCGAAACCTCTGCCTTGAATACATCGCCCACAAGCAAATTGCGCATCTTGTACGCGATTTGTTCATGCTCTGTTTCCTTCGCAAGCACGAGTGCCAATTCTTCTTTTTGCAAAGGGATAAAGCTGAGGCCCTTTACCAGCTTGGCAGTCTGTTCGTTTCCTAAGGCTACATCCGCATGCCCCGCTGCCACAAATTCGGCAGCAGAAAGCGAAGAACGTGCTTCTATTCCCCGTCCAAAAGCAGATGCGGGTGCACCTGTTTGCACAAGATATTCGTCAACCATGATGCGCTCGGAGGCCCCTAATTCACGCAAAGCTGGAAAAACATCTTCACGCATTAGATCGCGCATTTTCAAAATCTTTTTAAGATTTCGCTTAGGCACAATAAGACCGGTTTGTCTGCTAGCCAGGTAAAACACTATAAGCGACTTACCAGGCACCAAACGCTGAACAAAGGGCAGATTGTATTTTTGCGAAGCGCGGTCAAATAAATGAATGACCGCAGCATCATACTGTCCTCGATACATTCCTTCAAGAGCATTGTAACTATTGACGTAAGCACGACTTATGGGCATCTGATTTTGACCCAATATATTAGCTAGCACGTCGGCAAGCATGTCGTTGCCAGCCAAAGTAAAGTCATCGCGATTCCTTGCTAACGCACCTTCAGAAACAGCATGCTTTGTTTCCTTATGAAGTGCTGTTTGAACAGTTTTACCTTTTGAAGCTTCGACACGTTCGCGCGCAATATAGTCGTCTACGTCACTTAAGGTAAAACGCATCTTACGCCCCACCATATAGGAAGAAAGCAAGCCTTCCTTCACCAGGTTATAAACCGTATTGCGGCTCACATGGAGCAGGTCGGCAACGTCTTGAGCGTCCAGGGCATGTTCATCGAAGATTTGCATAATATCCTTATTTAGAAATATTCTTAATTAAGGATAACACGTAATACGCAAGAGCTTGCGTTTTTCGCTACAGTTCACTTCCTTATATACCAAAAGCTTGAAGCATTAGTTTGTAGAAAGCGACCTACCTTACGTTACTATTGCTACGTAAGACTATTATTCCTTCGCTTCACGAGCGTAGGGCTGTTACACCTCTACTTCGCCCGCAAGAACGCGCTGGTAGTCGGCATAGTTTTTGCGGAGCAAGTTGGGAACCTGCAGCTGATAGGGACAGCGTTCCAGGCACACGCCGCAGTCAATGCAGTCTTCGATCTTTTTCATTTCTGCCTGCCAATGGTCGTTAAGCCACGCGGCCGAAGGGGCACGGCGCAGCATGAGCGACATGCGCGCACACTGGTTAATGCTAATGTCTACCGAACACGGCATACAGTAGCCACAGCCGCGGCAGAATTCGCCCGCAAGTTCGGTACGTTCTTTTTCGATGAAGGCGGCGATTTCGTCAGTCATCTGTGGCGTGTTTTCGTTGAAGGACAGCCACTCTTCGAGTTCGCTCATCTTCTGAATGCCCCAGATAGGCAGGACGTCGTATTCGGCCGTGAATGCCATGGCTGCTTCGGCGCGGGTAATCAAGCCGCCCG
>CAJOJB010000079.1 GCA_905234635.1 uncultured Eggerthellaceae bacterium
TTTTTTGATCCGCCGTATGCGTATCCCGCCGAAACGGTTATCCAAATTTTGGAAAGCCTTGACGCGGCTGGAACTTTGGTAACGGGTGCGCTTATCAGCTACGAATTTGGTACTTTGGAAAGCCCGACCAAGGGCAGGCGAGGCAAGGGCCGCAAGGATGCACAGCAAAGTGAACGCAGTTGCGACCAAGCACTCGATCTGCCCCTTATGGGCGAGAAAAACCCGCTTGGGTTAGAATACGTCACGCGGAAAAGCTTCGGCTCCACCGCCATCGACATTTATAGGAAGGTTTAACTATGAAGCGTGCCCTTGTTCCGGGAACTTTTGATCCCATTACCGAAGGTCATTTGGACATTATTCGCCGCGCAGCGCAAATTTTCGACGAAGTTGTGGTGGGTGTGGCCGAATCGCCAAACAAAGGACCCCTGTTCAGCCACGAAGAACGAGTCGAATTGGCCCGCCAGGCCACGGCAGACATCAAGAATGTTTCCGTTGAACCCTTCACTGAATTGCTCGTCGAATTCGCCCAGCGCATAGATGTTTCCGTGGTGGTAAAGGGCCTGCGCGCTATTACGGACTTTGAGTACGAATTCCAAATGACAGCCCTTAATTACGAACTTTCAAACGAAATCGAAACCCTGTTTATTATGGCGCCGCCAAAGTTTATGTTCCTGTCTTCGTCGATTGTGCGCGAAATCGCGCGCCTGGGCGGCGACGTCAGCCAATTTGTGTCACCGTGTGTGGAAACGGCCCTGGAGCAAAAATTTGGACTGAACAGCGCTCGGGGATAAAATGTGAATAGCGGTGTTGCATTTTTTGCCACATGCTAGAATATGGCAGGTTATAAGGTATTATTCTGCTTTAAGCAGAGCCAATAGGCGTGAAAGCGCGATGGAAGGAACAACATGGACGAAACTGGAGTTTTGGGGCTAATCGAAGAGCTTTCCATTTTGTTGGAAGATGCTAAGCCGGTTTTTGGCAAGCAGAACCTGCGTCAGGTAGACGTTACTGCTGCCTTTGAAATTTTGGACGACATCCGCGACACCTTCCCGGCTGAATTTGCTCAGTCGCGTCAGATTGTGCGTGAACGCCAGAGCTTGCTTGACGACGCCGAAGACGAAGCTAACCGCATGATTGAAGATGCGCGCAGCCAGGCTATGACCATTGCCAGCGAACAGGAAATCGTGCGCGTTTCGCAGCAGCAGGCCGACATGATTCTGGCCGACGCTCGCCAGCTTGAACGCGAAACCCGCGCTGGCGCCGAAGACTATGCCGACGAAGTCTTTGGGCATGTTGAGCAGAGCCTGGATACTTTGCTTGCTAACGTGCGCCGTTGCCGCGACCGCCTGAATTCCAATTCCATTTCTGGCGGCTACTAGGATCTATGGATTCAACGACCATACAGGTAAGCCAAGAACTCTTCGCGCCCGCGGAGAGTTCTTCTTTTGCCGGAGTCTTTGCGCCCGACCAGTTGCACCTTTAAGGCACCTCTTTCATGGAATGTGCTCGTTTCGAATACGGGTGGCGCGCTTTTGGTTTCTGGGACGGTGACCGGCACAGGTACCACCGAATGTGCGCGCTGTCTGGAGCCTTTGGACGTTGCCATTAACGGGGAAGTGGAAGGTTACTATTTGCTTAATGCCGAAGAGGTTGAATTCGAAGAAGGCGAAGACGAAGAATTCGAAGTACTTGGCGAAGACAATACCATCGACTTGGTGCCCTTGCTTGAGGCGGCCATTTTGGTGGATCTTCCCTTGCAGCCCCTTTGTCGCGAAGACTGCGCGGGCATTTGTTCCGACTCTGGGGTGAACTTAAACGAGCAAAGCTGTGACTGCGCACAAAAGCGTGCCCAAGCAGACGCCGAATTCGAAGAAGCCAAAAACCCCTTCGCTAAACTTAGAGAACTCGACCTGTAGACTAATAAGCTTCGCGACATCGCTTTAAAGCCTCCACGAGGCTTCCACAGGGTGGCTTCTTTGTATAATGCGTGAATGTTGCTTGCGTCGCTGCACGCATATGTGTAGAATACCGCTTTGCGCTATTGAACTTACACGGGCGTCAAGCCTGTTTGTTGAAGGAGAAAGAAATGGCTGTACCTAAGAGAAAAATGGGCCGCGCCCGCACCAACGCACGTCGTTCACAGAATGACAAGATTGCCGCTCCCGCACGTTCTACGTGCCCCCAGTGCGGCGAAGTGAAGCTTCCACATCGTGTATGCCCGAACTGTGGCTACTATAAAGACAAGGAAGTCATCGTTACCGAATAACAAAGAACCCGCTCCGGCGGGTTTTCAAAAATGGGAAAAATCCTCCGACCCCATTTTCCCATTAGCTCCTGCGACAACCTGTATAATTTCCTTGGTAAAAGGAGAATGCTATGTCTGAAGTATATGTTGCGGTAGATGCTATTGGGGGAGACCACGGGATTTCGGTGGTGGGCCCTGGTTGCATTGCCGCCTTGCAAGAAAACCCTGACCTGCACATTTTGCTGTGTGGTCCTGAAGCCATCGTGCAAGAATGGGCAGCCAAGCACGACCGCATAGAAGCCGTGCCCTGCACCGAAGAAATTACCATGGAAGAACATCCCGCCAATGCCGTGCGCAAAAAGAAGGATTCGTCCATCGTAGTGGGTTGTCGCCTGGTAAAAGAAGGCCGCGCCCAAGGTTTCTTTAGCGCCGGTTCAACCGGTGCCTGCTTGGCGGCGGGTACGCTGGTTACGGGCCGCATTAAGGGAATCGCGCGCCCCGCCATGGCAACCATTATTCCTTCGCCTGTGCGCCCGGTGGTTATGTGCGACGTCGGTGCCAACGCCGACTGCAAGCCCGAATACTTGGTACAGTTTGCCCAGATGGCTTCCATCTATACCGAAAAACTGCTCGGCCGCGAAAACCCCACGGTGGCTCTGCTCAACATCGGCTCGGAAGAAACCAAAGGTTCGTCTTTTGCCCAGGAGGCCTATGCCCTCATGAAAGAACAGGTGCCCAACTTTGTAGGCAACGGCGAAGGGGCAGACTTGCTGGCGGGCCGCTACGACGTGTTTGTTACCGACGGTTTTACTGGCAATGTGGCTATCAAGATCCTGGAAAGCACGGCTAAAGAACTCTTCGGCGCCATGAAGGGCGTGTTCAAGAAAAATGCCTTCACCATGGCTGCCGCAGGCATCCTTAAAGGTGGCCTGTATGAACTGAAGGAATCGGTTTCGCCCGACACGTATGGAGGCGCGCCCTTGCTTGGCGTGAAAGGCGCTTGCCTGGTTGGCCATGGATCGTCGAACGAAACGGCCATAAAAAATGGTATTTTGACCACGGCTCGTACCATTTCTATGGGGGTTTCTGAATTAATCGCGCAGACTGCCGCTTCTTCTGCTACGAACAGGTAAAATTCAGTTTCAGACAATTGAAAGCATTCCTTAAAGGTAGCATTTAGTTTGGCGCAGATTTCTACAGAAGAGCAGCGCGAAAAATTAGACCGCGCACAAGACATACTACAGTACCGCTTTAACAACGAGCAGTACTTACTTTCTGCTATCACGCATCCTTCGGCTATTGAAGGCAAGCCCGTCAAATATTCGTATGAACGCCTGGAATTCTTGGGTGACTCCATTTTGGGCGCCATTGTGGCCGACGCCGCTTTCCACGCCTACCCTGAACTCGACGAAGGCGGCTTAACGCGTATTAAGGTTTCGCTTGTGTCGGGCGCTTCGCTTTCACAAGTGGCTGAAAACCTGGGCTTTGCTGACTTTATCATTTTTGGGCAGTCTGAACAGGGAACGGGTCGTCGTGGCCTTCATTCTGCACTGGAAAATGTCTACGAGTCGGTCGTGGCCGCCCTGTATTTGGACGGCGGCATGGAACCGGTGAAGGAATTTATTACGCGCACGCTTATAACGTCTATGAGCGAAGACATGGCGCGCGAACCGGAAAACCCCAAGAGTGCCCTGCAGGAAAAACTGCAAGAAGAAGGCATCACGCCTACCTACAAGCTGGTTGAAACCCAGGGCCCGCCGCACGACCGCACTTTTATTACGCAGGTCTATGCTGGCCTGCAGGAATTAGCCAGCGGGGTGGGGCGCACGAAGAAGGAAAGCGAAAGCCAGGCAGCCGCCAGTGCGCTTGACAAGCTTTTGGGCATTACACCCGAAGCGCTGCAGGCAAAAGAAGCCCAGCGCGCTGCGCGTTTGGAACAAAAAGCTCAGGCCAAGGCTGCCAAAGCAGCCGCCAAGGCCGAACGTGCTGCACGTAAAAAGTCAAAGAAAGAAGCTGCTCGCAGTGGCGACGCATAAAAGAGGGAAGTCATGTATTTAAAGTCACTCGTGCTCAAAGGTTTTAAGTCATTTGCCGATCGAAGCGTCATGAGCTTCGAACCAGGCATTACGGCCATTGTGGGCCCCAATGGTTCGGGTAAATCGAACGTTTCCGACTCGGTTTTGTGGGTGTTGGGCGAACGCAATGCCAAGAACTTGCGCGGCCAGGCCATGGAAGACGTAATCTTTGCGGGTTCTTCCGCACGCAAGCCGGTGAGTGTGGCTGAAGTGGACTTGGTCTTGGATAATTCCGACGGCACCTTGCCCGTGGAATACACCGAAGTGGCTATTACGCGTCGCATGTATCGCAATGGCGAAAGCGAATATCTTATCAACGGCACCCAAGCGCGCCGCATGGACGTGCTCGACATTTTGCACGACACGGGCATGGGCACGGGCACCCATTCGATTATTGCCCAGGGCCATCTTTCATCCATTCTGCAATCGAAACCCGAAGACCGCCGTACGCTCATTGAAGAAGCGGCCGGTGTGCTCAAGCATAAGCAGCGCAAGCAAAAAAGCGAACGCAAACTGGACCAAATGGACGTGCATCTGGCACGCGTCACCGACATTGTGGCAGAAGTGGAACGCCAGGTGCGCCCCTTGGAACGCAAGGCCAAGCGTGCACTGCAATACAAGGACCTCGCGCTTGAACTGGCCGAACTCAGCCTTACCTTGGCAGTGGACGACCTGCGCATTCTCCAGAAAACCTGGGACGAAATAATCGAACAGGAAAAGGAATTGGGCGGGCGTATCGATGGCCTGCGCACTGAAATTTCTGCAGCCGAAGAACTGGCAGAAGAATTGCAGCTGAAACTGCAAACCCAAAACGAAGACGCCGGTGCGGTGGCCGTGCAATACCGCAGGGCCCAGGCAGCGTCCGACAAGCTGGACTCGGAAATTCTGCTTTTGCATGAAAAGAAGCGCTCTGCTCAGAATTATCTGGCCGAAATGACCGCTTCGTTCGAGGGGGCTGAATCGGGTTCGACCGAACTGGAAACCCGTCGTAGCGAAGCCGCTTCAGCGGCCCAGGCTGCCAAGGGCGAAGCGGAAGCAGCCCAGGAGGCACTGAATGTCGAACAGGCGCATTTCGACGAACTTGAAGCACAGCGCAAGGAATTGCAAACGTCTTTGGACGAAGTTATCCATAATCGCCGCGAAGCTATGAACGAACTGGAAGCCGTACGTGTCAAGCAGGCAGCAACCCAGGAAGTGCTCGCTGAAAACCGTGCGAACGAACAGTTGCTTGGCACCCATGCTGCACAAATCGAAGAACGCATGGTGGGCCTGCACACCGCACTATCGGCGGCTCAGGGTTCCCACGGTGAAACGCATACGGCGCTTCAACAGGCAAAAGAAGCGGCCGAAGATGCCCGCAATGCGGTAACGAGTGCCTTTACCGCGCGCGATTCGGCGCGTTCGCGCATGGACCAGCTGCGTGAAGAACGTGGCATCCACAGTGCCGAAGTACGCAGTTTGGAAGAACTTGAGCGTACCCGCCGCGACGCCAACGGCTTGCTTTCGTGGGTGCTCGACAATGAAAATATGCTTCAGGGCAAAGTTGCTTCGCTCATCGACGAAATCAAGGTTCCGCGCGAACTTGAATCGGTGGTGGACGCGCTCCTTGGGCGCGACGTTGCCGCCATCTTTGTGGACGACATGGACGCTGCTGCCGCGCTGGTGCAGCGCCTGGCCAGTGTGGATGAAACGGGTTCGGTAACCCTGCTCCCGCGTTCAGGCATGACCAAGGCTCCTACCTCTCTTGCAGGCGCTCCCTTGCTCATCGATAGCTTGGAAGTAAATGAAAGTGCGCGTAGTGCTGCCCAGGCCTTGCTGGGCGACGTCGTGTTGTGCAACACGCCTGCAGAAGCCATAAGCTTTGCGCGCAGCCACCCCGGTGCCTGTGTTGCCACGCGTGACGCCACCATCGTGTGGCCCAATGGCAAGATAACGCGTATCCATGCGTCGGGTGAAGAAGTGGGCGGCCTTTCGGGCAAGCGTTCCTTGGATGAAGCCAGGGCAGCCTTGGCACAAACCGAAAAAGAATTCGAAGAAGCTTCGAGCGAATATGCGCGTTGCGAAGAAGAACTGCGCGAAGCCCAGGCCAAGAGCCTTTCCTGCACGCAAAGTCAGGCGGAATTGCAGGGTGCCGCAGATTCGGCAACGGCAGAGCTCGATCGCGTCCAAAGCGCCTACGATGCCTTGCTGGCTGAACATCAGCAGTTGGCAGAAGCGCAGGCGCGTGCCCGTGCCGCCCTTGAAGCGGCTGAACCCGACGCTGCCGAACTTGCCCGCCGTCAGAGCGAACTGACCGATCTTATCGACAGCGGCAAGGAAACCATGGACGCCAAGCGTGCGGCCTTGGAACCCCTGGCCGTCCAGGTAGAAGCTTCGTCTGCCAAACTGGCCGACTTGCGCGTCCGTGCTGCCACGGCAAGCGAACGCAGCGAATATGCTCAGCGTGTGTTATTAGCGCGCGAACAAGATATTGCCGCCGCCTGTGAAGCCGAAGAGCGTCGCCAGGCTGGCATTAATCGCCGTCGTACGGTTATGCAGCGCATCGACCCTGTTATTGCCACGCTTGAAACTGCCCTTGAACTTCCCGAATTGGAAAACCGTCCTGAAGTTGAAGAGCAGGCTTTCAAGCTGCAGCGCCGCATAAAGAATATGGGCACTATCAACCCCGATGCGGCTGCCGAATACGAAGCTTTGAAGGCACGCTACGACTACCTCCTTGCCCAGCTTTCCGACATGCAGGCCGCGCGCCGCTCCATCGCCAAGATTGTTCGCGCCATCGACGAACGCATGAAGGACGACTTTGTACAAACCTTTGAAACGGTCAAGGAAAACTACCAGGAAATTATTTCCATCCTGTTCCCGGGCGGCTCGGGTGAACTCACCTTAGTGGACCCCGACGACCCCGAAAACACGGGCGTGGAAGTAAGTGCCCAACCGTTGGGCAAGCGTTTCCTGAAGATGTCGCTTATGAGCGGTGGCGAACAGTCACTCGTAGCCTTGGCGCTGTTATTTGCGGTTTATAAAACGCGTGCCACGCCTTTCTACATCCTCGACGAGGTTGAAGCCGCGCTCGACGACACCAACCTGCGTCGTCTGTGTGCTTACCTAGATTCCATGCGCCGCGACACGCAGTTCATCATGATTACGCACCAACGCCGTACCATGGAAATGGCCGACGTACTGTACGGTATTTCCATGCAGTCCGACGGCGTGACCAAGGTTATGAGCCAGCGCCTCGACCGCGCACTTGAAATGGCTGAAGGCTAAGCACTTATAAGGGAGGCGCAAACCCCATGTTTGAAAGCATGAAACGGGGCATGAGCAGCACCCGTGAAAAGTTCACCGAACAGATGAATATCCTGCTCGACCGCGGGCCAAGGCTCGACGACGACTTTTGGGAAGGCCTAGAAGAAGCGCTTATTCTTTCCGACGTGGGGGCGCAAGCTTCCTTCGACATCGTGGAGCGCATGCGCGACAAAGCCACGCGCAAAGCCCTGCCCGACGCCTATGCGGTGCTGGAATCGCTGACAGACGAAATAGCCGCAACCTTTGCCACGAGCGAAGTAAATGTGTTTGACGAAAACCCTGTGCTCGTGCTCTTCGTGGGTATTAATGGGGCAGGCAAGACCACCACGGTGGGCAAGATTGCTTCCGCCGCCAAACGTGCGGGGCGCAACGTGTTGCTGGGTTGTGCCGACACCTTCCGTGCAGCCGCCATTGAACAGCTTGAA
>CAJOJB010000080.1 GCA_905234635.1 uncultured Eggerthellaceae bacterium
ATCTGCTTCGCCCAGCCAAGGCTAACGTGGTCGGACGTAACAAGCGTGCCGTCGGACAGCACGTGCTTGGGCAGTACTTCAAGCAGGGGTTTTACCACAAAGTCGCGCTCCAAAATGCGCGGGTGCGGCAGGGTAAGCTCTTCGTCGTTGGACATGTAGAGTTGGTAGTCCAGGATGTCGATATCACAAGTGCGGGGGCCATTGCGCAGCGTACGCACCCGACCAAGCTTGTCTTCGATGGCGTGGATATAACGAAGCATGTCGCGAGGTGCCAAGGACGTGCGCAGGACAGCCACCGCGTTCACAAACTTTTCCTGGTCTTCCACGTAGGCCGGCTCGCTTTCGTAGAAACTAGACACGTCAATAAGCTGCGAGTCGGGCAGCAAACACAGATCGGCAATGGCCTGGTTCAGCTGAGCAATAAGGGCTTCCTGAACTTCTTCGTCGGTACCCACCAGGGCAACGTTGGCACCCAGGGCCAAAATGCAATAGGGGCGCAGGTGTTCGAGCATGGCAGCCGTGGTCGCGACATTGTGCATGCGTACAACCGACGCTCCCAGCTCGCAGGCCATCAGAGCTTCGGTAGCGCTGGCTTCGTCGCGGTCGGTTGCGTTTTCGATGCCGTAAGCTTCGCCCACGTAGCGTTTGCGCGAAGGAGCCGCCACCACCGGGTAGCCCAGGTGCACCAGTTCCTGCAAGTTGCGCATGAGTTCCAGGCTTTGTTTGGCGGTCTTGCCAAAGCCGGGGCCTGGGTCTATGGCAATGCGGTCAGGCGCCACCCCAGCAGCTTCTAACAGGGCAGTCTGGTCGTGCAGACGGTCGCGCACTTCGGCCACAATGTCGCCCTGGAAGACCGTGTCGTCCGTTTCGACAGTGTGAATTGCCGTGCCGCCTGCAGACGAAGAGTTCAATCCCTTGTCCCAATGCATGACCACCAGACCTGCGTCGCAGCTGGCCGCCACGTCCACCATGGCGGGGTCGGAAAACCCCGTAACGTCATTAATAATCGAAGCGCCCGCTTCCACGCAGGCGCGTGCCACTTCGGGCTTGCTCGTATCGATGCTTACACATATTTCTTCAGCGGCAAGCGCACGCACCACTTCAACCGTACGCTCAAGTTCTTCTTCTACCGAAACCGCTTCGGCGCCTGGGCGTGTCGATTCGCCGCCCACGTCGATAATGAGGGCGCCTTCGTCAATCATTTGGCGGGCGGCTTCCAAAGCAGCGTCTACATTAATAGGTGGGACAGGGGTACCGTCCCCGCCGTGTACATTAATAGGTGGGACAGGGGTACCGTCCCCATAAAAGCGGCCGCCGTCAGAAAAGGAATCGGGTGTGACATTAAGAATGCCCATAATGACGGGCATTCTAGAATCAAAGGAATATGTGCCGCAGCGCCAAATCACTGTTCGCTTTCTGGCGTATCGCTGGCATCAGGGGCTGGATGTGCACTGGTATCTTCAATGGGCTGAATCTTTTCCGTTGGAGCTTCAGAGGAAGCGATGGTAGTCGCGGCCGCTTCAGTTGCGCCCGTTTTTTCGTATTCCAGCCACTTGTCCCATTCGTTGTTCAACAGGGCCTGACATTCGTCGCCGTCGACTGTTTCGCGTTCCATAAGCACCGAAGCCATCAGGTCCATTTGGTCCTTGCGTTCGCTTAAGACCTTGTAGGCCGTGTCGTGGGCTTCCTTCATAATGCGCGCCACTTCGTCGTCGATACGGCGGGCCGTTTCTTCCGAATAGTCCTGGGTATTGCCGTAGTCGCGGCCAAGGAAGACTTCGTGGTTGGGCTGGCCGAAAATCTGCGTTCCCAGCTCTGTGCTCATGCCGTATTGCGTAACCATCTGGCGCGCAATCTTAGTCGCACGTTCCAGGTCGTTGGAAGCACCCGTGGTAATGTCGTCGCAGAAAATTTCTTCCGCCACGCGCCCCGCCAGGAACACCGCCAGCTCTTCTTGCATTTCCTTGCGGCCGTTAAGCACCTTGTCTTCCTGCGGAATAGACAGGGTATAGCCCAACGCGCGCCCACGGCTGATAATACTAATCTTATGCACCGGGTCGCCCAGCGGCAATACGTGCCCAACCAAAGCATGGCCACTTTCGTGGTAGGCAATGGTGCGCTTGGTCTGTTCGTCGATAACGCGGCCTTTGCGCTCCGGACCAGCGATAACGCGCTCCATGGAATCCTGAACTTCTTCCATGGAAATAATCTTCTTGCCACGACGCGCAGTAAGCAGAGCACTTTCGTTTAACAGGTTCGCCAAGTCGGCACCGGTAAAGCCTGGGGTGAGCTTGGCAATTTTGTCCAGGTCCACGTCCTGAGCCAAGGGCTTGTTGGCAGCGTGAACCTTCAGAATCTTTTCACGGCCCTTCACGTCGGGCACGTCCACCACAATCTGGCGGTCGAAACGGCCGGGGCGCAACAGTGCCGGGTCAAGAACGTCGGAACGGTTGGTGGCCGCAATAAGCACGACCGAGTCGCTTGCCTCAAAGCCGTCCATTTCAACCAGCAACTGGTTCAAAGTCTGTTCGCGTTCGTCGTGACCGCCGCCCAGGCCCGTACCACGTTGGCGGCCCACGGCGTCGATTTCGTCGATAAAGATAATGGACGGTGCCGCTTCCTTGGCCTGCTTGAACAGGTCGCGCACACGGCTCGCGCCCACGCCCACAAACATTTCTACAAAGTCGGAACCCGAAATGCTGAAGAAGGGCACGCCCGCTTCGCCTGCAACCGCGCGCGCCAGCAGGGTTTTACCGGTACCCGGAGGGCCTACCAGCAAACAACCACGCGGAATCTTCGCGCCAATTTCCTGATACTTTTCGGGGTTGGCCAAAAAGTCGCGAATCTCTTGCATTTCTTCCACGGCTTCGTCCACGCCCGCCACGTCATCGAACTTCACGTCGGGGCGTTCTTCGCTCGCCATCTTGGCCTTGGTGCGACCAAAACCCATTTGCTGATTGTTCGCCTTGCTCATCTGGTAGAACAAGAACACGAAGAAGCCCACCATAATAAGCATGGGCAAGTAGGACAAAATAGCAGTCAGCGCCGAATTGGGCAGCTTCACGTCGTATTTGATTTCAGGGTGTTTCGCCATGAGTTCGCCGAGCGAATCGTTGCCCACCCAGGTGGTAGTGAACTTGCGCTGCTCGCCGATATTGGTGGTGGGCAGCGTCTTCAGTTCAATGCTACTCGAAATAGGTTTTTCGTCCTTGGTTTTCATGGTGCCAAGGGCAGAATTCATGGCCGACATGGCCTTGTTATATGCGTCGACAATAGTGCCACCAGCCGTCTGAGCAGGGAAATACTTACCGTTTATGGCGTTGCTGCCTGCTTCAAAGGTTACTTCCTGAACGCGGTATTCATTAACGGCAGAAATGAAGTCGGACGTAAGCAGTTCGTCGGTCTGCATGGTCGCATCGCCGTCCGCCCGGCTCTGGAGCCCCGTCATGATCTGCGATGCAAGTATGACAAGAATGAGGCCCATCAGAACGGCCCACACAATGCTGGTGCGTGTATTTAATTGAGGAGGTTTCTTTTCTGGCATACGCTCTTCCTTGCTGATGGTGCGTTTCTACTGATACACTTCGGGCTTCAAAACGCCAATATAGGGTAAATTGCGATACTTTTCCGCATAGTCCAGGCCATAGCCCACGATATATTCGTTGGGACATTCGAAGCCAATATAGCGGCACTTAATATCTGCCTGGGGTTTTACGTCTTTGCGCAATAGCGTGGCTACTTCAATGGAAGCGGGATTACGCGGTACAAAGGTTTCCATAAGGAATTCGAGCGTAAGACCCGAATCCAGAATGTCTTCAGCGATGATGACATGGCGGCCTTCCATGGAAGACGTGGTGTCCTTAAGGATTTGTACCACGCCCGAACTCTTGGCGCCCGAACCATAGCTCGAAACAGCCATGTAGTCCATTTCAACAGGCAGGTCTATGGCACGCACCAAGTCGGCCATAAAAATGGCAGCGCCACGCAGCACGGAAACAATGAGCAGGCTCTTGCCTTCATGGTCGGCCGTGATTTGCGCGCCCATTTCCTTTACGCGTGCTTGAATATCTTCTTCCGTAAAAAGAATTTGTGAAACATCTTCGTGCATAGTTTGCATAGGTATAGCCTAACCACTCGTTTTTCAGTTGCAACCTGCTATTTTAGCAAAATGCGGCCCTTATTCGGAAACAGTTGGGCAACGGGACTTATTTCACCATATCGGGGAATTTTTCGAGCAAACGCGCAACAGGCAGCCCAATAATGTTGTCGAGGGGCCCTTCATAGTGGCTGACAAACTGGCCACCTGCACCTTGGATAGCGTACGAACCCGCCTTATCGAAGCATTCGCCCTCGCCCACATAGGCAAGTATTTCTTCATCGCTCAAGTCGCGAAAAGTTACCAAGCTTGTTTCGTAAAAAACGCTATGACCTGCGGAAACTTTGCCATCTTCGCCAGGCATAATACCCCAGGCAGCCACGCCCGTAATCACTTCATGGGTGCGCCCCGAAAGCTTGCGCAACATACCCACCGCTTCAGAAGGCGTATGGGGCTTGCCAAATATACGACCGTCGAGCACCACGATGGTGTCGGCGCCTATAACAAGCGTAGGTTCAGTGATGGGCGCTGGTACAGCAGACGACTCCCCTTCGCTTTGTGTAGCTATGCGCGGGTCTTGGGCACCCGGAGTAAGCAGCTCTTGTACGACCACGCCCGCCTTGCGGTCGGCCAACATGCAGGCAGCCGCCGCTGGGTCGGCACGTTCTTCGGGCGTGAGCGTTTCGTCCACTTCGGATACGTGAACAACAAATTCAACGCCTACGTCTTCGAGCAATTCCCGCCTCCGCGGACTCTGCGATGCAAGTACTACTTTCATAAGCCTTCCTTTGTAGGAGTCCTCGATGTATGCCGCTGCGGGCATGGACCCGAGGCTCCTAATTATCGAGGTTCTTGCGGCGAGCACGGTAGGTTTCCATGGGCTCGATATGAAGACCGTGTTTGTTGGCAGAAAGGGCAAGGTTGCCCTGGATGTTGTTGGTGTAGCCACTGACGGGTACGCCGTTTGCATAGCCATCAAGCACGGCATCGATGCTTGCCGTTTCCACGCGTGCTTCGGGACCAAGCATGCGCTTGAGCACTTCAACCACCACGCGTCGCTGAAGGGGCAGTTCAAGCTTTCCAAAGGCAGGGTCGAGCACACAGCCTGCGCTTTGGTCTTCAGTGTTTTCCCATTTCACCTGTTCAACAAGGAGTTTTTGTGCCCAAGATTCAAGCATGTCGTCTTCGTCAGCAATTAAGTTCATGGTGCGCGAAAGCACATCGAGCAGCTGCGGATTGCGCTCGACTGCCTTGGGTACGATTTCGTGACGCACATAGGAACGGAAGCGGTCGGTGTGAGCATTGGTGGCATCTTCGCGCCAGAGTGCTCCGCTAGCATCACGAACAAGAGGCTTTGCGTCCCCCGCTTCCACGTCCAAGGCCCGTCG
>CAJOJB010000081.1 GCA_905234635.1 uncultured Eggerthellaceae bacterium
GAATTCATAAGAATTCAGCAGTTCACGGATTTCCATTTCAACCAGTTCGATGAGCTCTTCGTCTTCAACCTGGTCGATCTTGTTCAAGAAGACCACGATGTAGGGCACGCCTACCTGGCGAGCGAGCAGGATGTGCTCGCGGGTCTGAGCCATAGGACCGTCAGAAGCAGCGATAACCAGAATGGCACCGTCCATCTGAGCAGCACCGGTAATCATGTTCTTAACATAGTCGGCATGGCCCGGGCAGTCTACGTGAGCATAGTGACGGGTATCGGTTTCATATTCAACGTGTGCAATAGAAATCGTAATACCACGTTCGCGCTCTTCAGGAGCCTTGTCGATGTTCTCGAATGCCGTAAAGTCAGCACTTGCAGAACCGTGAGAACCGTCGTTTTCAGACAGAGTCTTGGTGATTGCAGCGGTGAGCGTCGTCTTGCCATGGTCTACGTGACCGATGGTGCCGATATTCACATGCGGCTTAGTACGCTCAAACTTTTCCTTGGACATACTATCCTCCTTACATGAATGCGCCTTAGTCGGCGCATACAAAATAACAAACAAAGTTGCATTGCCAGCAGGGGCAATGATAATTTTCTAATGGTAGCGGCGACTGGATTTGAACCAGTGACGCCACGGGTATGAACCGTGTGCTCTGACCAACTGAGCTACGCCGCCATAAAGGTGGAGCCCGCGACCGGACTTGAACCGGTGACCTCTTCGTTACCAACGAAGTGCTCTACCGACTGAGCTACACGGGCGTGGGTGGTGGGAGCGCTAGGATTCGAACCTAGGTAGGCATAGCCAACGGGTTTACAGCCCGTCCCCTTTAGCCACTCGGGCACACTCCCATAATTAGTGCTTAAACGTCATGTATTTTTCAAGCTGCCTGCCCCCTGCGAAACAAGTTGTTTCAACAGGTGAGCAGAGTGATAATACGCGAGTGTCGCACCTCTGTCAATTGCTTACACGCCCCCGGGCGTTTCTACATTATTTCTCCCTTTTTCGCCCATGACATGGACAAACGCACTTTGGAAACCACTTAAGGCCTTCTTCCCTCCATTTAATGGACAAATGCAAAAATTTTAAACTCACAAAAAACCTAAAGCACAAACTATGGCTATAATGTTTTCTTACACTTTAGCGCGCAAAAGTACTGCTAAATAAGTACCTATCATGCAAGGGGGATTCATGCAATCAGGCGATGCAATGGTGGTAATGGCCATACTCATCTATTTTATCGTGGTTCTTACCATCGGCTTTATTTATGCGAAGCGTTCCAATTCTTCGACTTCCGAATACTTTTTAGGCGGTCGCAAGGTTGGCCCGTGGTTTACTGCCCTTTCCGCCGAAGCGTCCGACATGAGCGGATACTTGCTCATGGGCCTTCCGGGACTTGCCTACTTCTGTGGTGCATCCGACGTAGGCTGGACCGCCATTGGCTTGGCTATCGGTACCTATCTAAATTGGCTCTTGGTAGCTAAGCGCCTGCGCCGCTATTCAGTAAAAGCCAACGATTCGATTACTCTCCCTGCGTTTTATTCAAACCGCTTCCACGACAACAAGAATGTCATTGGCACCATTGCGGCCATCATTATTCTTATCTTCTTCTGCGTGTACTGCGGTAGCTGCTTTGTAACCTGCGGCCGTCTGTTTAATAGTTTGTTTGGCTGGGACTATTCCATGATGATGGTCTTTGGTGCCATGATTGTATTCCTCTACACCATGGTGGGTGGCTACCTTTCCGTTGTGGCAACCGACTTTGTGCAAGGCACGCTCATGTTCTTTGCGCTCATCATTGTTGTTATTGGTTCCATTACCATGGCAAGTGGCATGGGCAATATGGTCGAATTCCTTTCCGACATTCCCGGCTTCCTTTCCATGACCAGCATGGCTGTTCCTGCTATGGGCGAAGACGGCATGCAGATAGTCCAGAATGGTCAGCCCCTCTTTGATGTGCCTGCTGAATATGGCCTGCTGACGGTTATCTCCACCATGAGCTGGGGTCTGGGTTACTTCGGTATGCCCCAGGTGCTCGTGCGCTTCATGGGCATTCGATCCGATGAAGAGGTGCGCCAGTCACGTATCATCGCCATCGTGTGGGTAGTCAATTCAATGTTTGCTGCTGTCATGATTGGTATTATCGGCCGCTACATAATTCCTTCCCAGCTGCTTTCTCAATCTTCAGACGAAACCATGATGCTACCCAGCTTCCTATGCGGCCTGGTGGTGTCCGGCATTCTTGCCGCGTCCATGTCTTCGGCTTCGAGCTACTTACTCATTACTGGTTCTTCAGTTGCAGAAAATATTTACCGTGCTGTGTTCAAAAAAGACGCCACGGACAATCAGGTACTCATTGTTTCGCGTATTACGCTGGCTGCCGTTCTTTTGTTTGGTATTGCAGTAGCGTGGGACGAAAACTCGGTTATCTTTGCCGTCGTGTCATACGCCTGGGCAGGTCTTGGTGCCAGTTTTGGCCCCCTCACCCTCTTCAGCCTTTATTGGCGCCGCACTACCAAGCAAGGCGCCATTGCTGGCATGATTGCTGGTGCAGCCATGGTGCTTATTTGGCATAATTTCATTCGACCCATGGGTGGCGTTTTTGGCATCTATGAATTGCTGCCTGCCTTCCTCTTTAGCACCCTTGCCATCTTTGTAGTTTCGCTTCTTACTCCTGAACCTGAAACAGCAGTTCTCAACGAGTTCGATCACTATATGGACGAAAGCACCAATGTTGAAAAGGACATTGAAGAAGTGCTCGAAGACAGCCTTCTTATCGATGATGTAGATACCCACGTAATGGCAACTGCCGCCGACTAGTGAAGGAATACCAATGACGCTCGAGCAACTGCAACAGGAATACGAAGAGGTAAAGGCCAGGGGGCTTGCGCTCAATATGGCGCGTGGCAAGCCTGGTGCCGACCAGCTGGCACTTTCTGCTGGCATCCTGGACGCACTTGAAAACCCGGTTGCTGAAGATGGCACCGATTGCTGCAACTACGGCGTGCTTGACGGTATTCCCGAAGCAAAGCGCCTCATGGCCTTCATGCTCGACGACAAGCCTGAAAATGTATTTATGGGCGGCAATGCAAGCCTTACTTTAATGTATGACACTATTGCGCGTTTCCATAGCTTTGGCGTGCTTGGTTCCACCCCTTGGAATAAGTTGCCCAATGTAAAGTGGCTCTGCCCCGTTCCTGGCTACGACCGTCACTTTGCCATTACTGAAGCTTTTGGCTACGAAATGATTCCCATTTCCATGAATGACTCCGGTCCCAACATGGATGAAGTGGAACAGCTGGTTGCCCATGACGAAAGCGTCAAGGGCATCTGGTGCGTTCCCAAGTATTCAAACCCCAGCGGCGCCAGCTATTCTGACGACGTAGTTCGTCGCCTGGCCTCCATGCCCGTAGCTGCTGCCGACTTCCGTATTATGTGGGACAACGCCTACTGTGTTCACCACCTCTACAACGAGGTCGAAAACCAAGACCAGGTTCTAGACATTAAGGCTGCCTGCGAAGAAGCAGGAAACCCAGACCGCTATATCAAGTTTGCTTCCACCAGCAAGGTAACGCTTCCGGGTGCTGGCATTTCAGCCTTTGCGGCCAGCCCTGCCAATATGGAAGAAGCTCGCGCGCGCATAGGCATTCAAGCTATCGGACACGACAAGCTCAACCAGTTGCGCCATGTGCGTTTCTTGCGCGACGGTGAAGGCATTGCCGAACACATGAAGAAGCATGCTGCTATTTTGCGACCCAAATTCGAACTTGTATTAAAGAAGTTTGAAGAGGGATTGGCTGACGTGGATAACTGCCGCTGGACAGCACCACGCGGTGGTTACTTTGTGTCCCTTGACGTTCCTGCAGGGTGCGCCAAGCGCGTGGTTGCCCTCTGTAAGGAAGCGGGTGTAGTGCTTACGGACGCGGGTGCCACATGGCCCTATGGCAACGAACCAAAGGATTCCAACATCCGCATTGCTCCTACCCTGCCACCCCTGGAAGAGCTCGAGCAAGCCCTCGACGTCTTGGTGCTCTGCATCAAACTTGCCGCTGCAGAATAAGTGGACGGTTCCTCTGTCACATATGACAGGGGGACAGGTCACTTGTCATACTTTACTGTGACAGAGGAACCGTCCCCATTGTCCTCATTGTCCCCGCTGTTCCCCATTGTTATGCGGGGTACATGCGAATCTTGTCTTGAGTAATATCCGAAAGCGTCGGGCAGTCGGTCATAAGCATGGCTTCCTTTAATTCTTGGAGAATCTTTTCGGTGTAAAGCGCAACGCCTTCCGCACCACCACCATGGGCCGCAATCGCGTAAGGCCGCCCAATGAGCACTGCATCCGCTCCAAGCGCCAGGCACTTAAAAACGTCCGAACCACTGCGAATGCCGCCATCGACAAAGATCTTCATTTGATCGCCAACCGCATCCTTAATTTCACGCAGCACCGAAATGGGCGGAAGCGCGTCCTGCATAATACGACCGCCATGGTTTGAAACCACGATGCCATAGGCGCCAGCTCGCGCACAGCGAAGTGCCGATTCAGGTGTCATCACACCCTTAACAATGAAGGGGCGGTCAGACGCCTCCACGATTTCGCGGATTTCGTCTTCCGACTTCGCATAGGCAGGCTTTCCCTGCAACTTCAAGTTCACCAGCGCTGCCGAATCTATGTCCATGGCAAAAGCCGGGCAATTTGTGGTCCCAATGTCTTTGATTCTGTCGAATAGTTTTTCTTGTCCCCAGGGCTTGATAGTAGGAATCCCCCGCCCATCCGCTTCGTTGATAACAGGAAGTGTTGAAGGGAAATAGTCGTCAAGAGGTCCGTCGCCCGTAAAGGCAATAATCCCTGCTTGGTTGGCACCGAAAACAACCGCTTCGCAGTACTCGGTTTCTGTAAGAACATTCGTATAGTTGAAAGGCATGCCGCCAATCGGTGCAACCATCACGGGTCCAGCCAGCTGGAAGCCAAACAACTCTATAGATGTGTCCGTATCAAAGTGCTCATGAACGGCGTCCATCTGCAGACGAATTTTCGAAAAGTAGTCACGGCAGAGCGTAAAAGACGACCCGTCACCCACGGCGCCCACGCCAGGTATTTCCCCGCGACAGACAAGGCCATTGCATTCCTTGCATACTCGGCACTTCGGCTTCAGTACTTCAGCGGCTTTTTCTAAGACTTCTTCGTAGGTCATGGTTCAGTCCTTTGATCACAGGGGCAATTTACAAGAATTCTTCTTCAATTATTGTAGCGTGATTTTACATCGTGTGGGACAAGGGTACCGTCCCCCTGTTGCCCCTGCTGAAAGTGGGACAAGGGTACCGTCCCTTTTGTTGCGATTGCCAAAAAGTGGGACAAGGGTACCGTCCCCTTGTTGAGGCTATTGGTAGCGCAGGGATTCAACAGGATCGAGCTTGGCAGCACGATATGCAGGCCAGAATCCGAACAGGACACCAATGCCGGCACAAATACCGATGGCCATTAAAACGGTCGAAGCCGAAACATAGGGCGTAACCGCTGCAGATTCGCCGTTGACGGAAACCATGCCTCCCAGGGCTCCCGATGAAGCCGCCGCTAGCGCCCAGGCAGCACCAACTCCCAAGAGAAAGCCGATAATGCCACCGACCAAGCAAATAGCAACAGATTCCATAAGAAACTGAGCCGTAATATCGCTTCGACGAGCGCCAAGGGCCTTACGCAGCCCAATTTCACGAATACGTTCTGTGACATTAGTTAGCATCATGTTCATAATGCCAATACCACCCACCAAAAGTGAAATACCCGCCACGGCAGTCATCAGCAACTGGAATGACAGAAGTGTGGTATTCAGTTCTTCTTGGATGGAAGCAATAGATTGCACGTATACGTAGCCTTCACCTTCGCCATCTTCTCCTTCAGGGATATTAAACTGCTGGCGAATAAAGCCCTCGGTACGCTGCACCAAGTCTTCCATGTCTTCGCCTTCAAGGGCGTAACCAACGATTTGGTCGAAGCTGGTAGAGCCCGTCACGCGCGTTGAACAAGTCTGCCAAGGCATGTACACCGTTCCCCGCGAAGCAAACATGCTGCTTGCCTCAACCACACCCACAATAGAATATTCATCGTTGCCAATTTCGATTTGTTTACCCACGGGGCTTTCATCTTCGCCAAACAAAGAGCGTGAAAGCGAAGAGTCGACAACGACAACCATGGCATCGCTGTTCAATTCTTTGTCGGACAACATGCGCCCGTCAACCAGTTTCATACCGAGCGCGCTAAAGAAACCCTTGCTTACACCCATAATGGACGTATCTTCTTCCTTAATGCCGGTGCTTGCCTTCCCGTAACCGTTTTGCATGCCCGTAATAAATTCGTAGCCTTCGACATTGTTTTCAATAGTACTGAGGTCTTCGGCGCTCGTTTGCGAACCATTCCAGTAATAGATATAAACAACGCGCGACTGGTCCAAGCCCAGTTGAGAGACAAGCGAGTTTTTCACGCCATCGATAAGCGAAGTCATGGCAATAACGGCCGAAATACCAATGACGATACCCAGGATAGTAAGAAGAGTGCGCCCTTTGTTTGCCAGCAGGGCCGACCAGGTTTCATAGAGCAAGTCACTAATTCGCATGCTGGCTCCTTGCCTGAGCAGCCGCCACATAGGCCTGTTCTTCTTCAGGCGTGAGCAACTTACCGTCTCGAATATAAACCGTTCTGTCAGCATACATGGCAACTTCAGGGTCGTGGGTAATGAGCACGACCGTCTTGCCGGAATCAGCCAGTTTACGAAACAGGGTAAGCACGCGCTCGCTCGTAGCGGAATCTAAATTGCCCGTTGGTTCGTCGGCAAGAATGAGCGCCGGATCATTTACCAAAGCGCGAGCAATGGCTACACGCTGCATTTGCCCGCCCGAAAGTTCATTCGAGCGATGGTCGAATAATTCTTCAGGAATATCGACCGCAAACAACGCGCGAACCGCCCGCTCGAGGCGTTGCGATTTGGGGCACGTAGATGAATAGACAAGAGGCAGCATGACATTGCGCAATACCGTCGCCCGCGTAAGCAGGTTAAAGCTTTGAAACACAAAGCCTATACGACTCGAACGGATTTCTGCCAGGTCGTCGTCAGAAAGAGTGGCAACATCAAGACCTTCAAGCCGATAGGTGCCCGACGTAGGACGATCGAGGCATCCGAGAACATTCATAAGCGTTGACTTACCCGACCCACTCGGCCCCATAATGCTTAAGAATTCGCCCCGTTCAACAACGAGCGAAACTCCACGCAAGGCATGGGTTAAACCGGCAGTCGTTTCATAAATACGATGCAGGTTGGCAACGTCTAAAACACGCGTCACGGCACTACCCTACTTTGGCCGTATCCGATTCATCTGCGCCATCTAAGTTCAGTTTGACCGCGTCGCCTTCGGCAATCTTGCCCTCGACAACAGCCATGCTTGCGTCCTGCGCGACAATGTTAACCGTGCGTTCTTCAAATTCTGGCTGGCCTTCGCCCGTATAGCCAGGAGCCACCAAAACGGTTGCCGTATTTTCGCCAGTCATCTGAAGTGCGGCAGTAGGTATGGTCAGGGCTTTTTCAATCTGTTCGGTAAGTATTTTGACACGTGCCGTCATACCGGGCTTCACCTGCGGGTAAGGTCGACATCATAGGTTACGATTCCGCCCATATTTCCATCTTGGCCGGAACCCGAAGAAACGGCGGCAATACGTTCAATTTCCGCTTCAAGAACAAGGTCAGGAAGAGCAGAAAATGTCACTTCGGCCTTTTGCCCTTCCGTTAAAGAATTAATGTCGACTTCATTCACTTGAACCGAAACGCGCAGGGTTGAAAGGTCGGCAATGGTAACGAGTGCCGCAGGGCTCGAACCCGAACCCGACCCCGCACCTACGGAAGCGCCAATTTCGGCATTCATGGTAACGATGGCACCACCTTCAGGTGCGCGAACCGTGCGCTTTTCAGCCGTTGCCTGGGCGTCTTCCAAGTTTTCTTGAGCACGCGTTACGGCAGCCTGGGCTTCTTCAAGCGGGCCTTTTTCGGCGTGGACCCCACCGGCCTTTCCGACCGCGCCCTGCGCCAGGCCGTCCGCGCCCGCCTGACCGAGCGCGTCCTCCAAACCCCCGCCGCCCTCTCCGCCCTGGGCATCGAGACCGAAGGCAAGAGCCGCACCCAGCTCCGCCAGGAAATCCGCGCCGCCCTGCGCACACAGGAGCGGCTTCAGCAGACGCGGCAGACCCCCGTGGGACAAAACGCGGGACAGATGGGACAAAACATAGGACAGCCTGAACCCGCTGCGGCGCAACAATCCCCCGCTCGGCTCCTGCAAA